>VAZZ01000005.1:0-11504 GCA_005884715.1 Alphaproteobacteria bacterium
TTGCTACAACCTGACCCGATGAAGGGCGCTCGCCGGAGCGCCCTTCATCTTATGGCGAGCCAGATTGGGAGGACTGATCCTTCTCCCCTGCCGTCCGCAATCGCTCGAACCAACCGGCAAGTCCGCGCGGCCAGGCAATAACGAAGAGCGTTACCAGCAAACCGAGCCCGATATTCCGATAGTCGGAGAATTCCTTCATGCCTTCGTCCGCCAGCATCAGCAGTGCCGCGCCCAGAAGCGGCCCCCAGATCGAGCCCATGCCGCCCACAACGATCATGGCGATCAGGAACAAGAGCAGCGAGAATGAGAAGACGGTGGGACCGACCACCCGAAAATGCACGGCATAGAAACCGCCGGCGATGCCGGTGAAGAAGGCCGAGACGCCAAAGATCCACAGCTGGTATTTGAAGCGGCTGATGCCGCGCGACAAGGCATAGCCCGGACTATCGCGCAGCGCCTTGAATGCCAGTCCCAAGGGACCCCGGATCACGATGATCGAGAAGGTGAGCGCCACAGCGAGCAGCGCCAGTGCCACATAATAATGCGCGACATACCATTTGGACGGAAACAGCGCGCGAAGTCCCAGATCGCCGAACTGACCGATGCCACGCACCCCACCAAAAAGCGGCAAGCAGCCCGACATACATCACCTGCGCGATGGCGAGAGTGAGCAAAGCGACATAAGGCCCGCGCAATCTGAGACAGGCCAAGCCGATCACAATGCTTGCCATAACGGTGATGAGGCCGCCCAAGGGAATGGCGATCAGCATCGGTACCTTGAGATAGAAGCCGAGCATGGCGGTGGCATAAGCGCCGGTGGCGAAAAGCGCCATTTGCGCCAGCGAAAAGATGCCGCCTATCCCCAACACCAGATTCCACTGAACGACGACGATGGCCCAGACGAAGAACACGGTTGCCTGCGTAACGATATAGCGGCCACCAAGGACGACGGGCACCAGGAGCGCCACCAGCAGGCAGATAAGGCCAATGATTATATCGCGGCGGACCTCTGTCACAAACGCACCACCTGTTGGCGGCCAAAGAGGCCATAGGGGCGCCAGATGAGTACCAGGATGACGATCAGCAAGAGTGTCGCGAAGCTCCAGCGCACACCGAAGACATATTGGGTTGCTGCTTCCAGCACTCCCAGGGCGATTGCCGCGACGACCGCGCCATAGACGTTGCCGAGGCCGGCTACGACGCAGACGATGAAGGCTTTCAGCATCGGATCGCCGCCCATCACCGGCGTCAGCGTGGCGATCGATGAGATCATCACGCCCGATACGGCGGCGAGTGCTCCCGACAGCGCCAGCACCTGCGCATAGCGGTGCATAGAAGTGGCGCGAATCGCACGGCCAGCGCGCGTCTTCTGCAAGAGGAAGGCGACGGCGGCCATCAGGATAAGCGCGGTGACCAGGATCAGGATGTTCTGGACCGGAATATGGACATTGCCGATGACCACTTGCCCCGAAATGCCGAGCGGCTGCGGTATCGGATAAGGACCGAAACTCTTCAGCATCAGATTCTCGATGATGGCGACGATGCCAATGGTGGCGATGAAGATGTTAGTCTCGAAATTCTCGGCCCTGAGGAGCGGCAAGGTCGCAAAGACATAGATGATGAGGCCTGCGAAGGCACAGACCAGGGCCGCGGCAATGAGTGCCAGGGCCGGATGCAGCCCCAGATGAGTGATGGTCGCGTAGCAGATATATCCGCCCAGAGTGAGGAGCGCGCCGTGCGCCATGTTCAGCATGTTGAGCGAGCCATAGACCAGCGACAGGCCAATGGTCGCCACCGCATACATGGCGCCCAATGTCAGGCCCGAGGCGATGATCTGGATGATGACGTCCATGTCAGGCTCCAAGATAGGCTTCGATGATTTCGGGGCGCGCCATCAATTCGCTGCCCTCACCAGACCAGGCGAAACGGCCATTGTCGAGAAGATGGATGCGGTCGGCCTCATCCATGATGCGCTGGGCATTCTCCTCGACGATAAGGATCGTCAGGCCGGCGCGGCGCAAATCGAAGATGACCTCGTAGATCTGGTCGATGACGATGGGCGCAAGCCCCAGCGATGGCTCGTCCAGCATCAGAAGATCGCCGCCCGCCATGAGGCCGCGGCCGATGCCGCACATGCGCCGCTCGCCGCCCGAGAGCGTGCCGGCGACCTGATTGCGGCGGTCCTTGAGCTTGGGCAGCAGTGAAAAGACCCGCTCAAGCCTTTCCGCGATGGATCGCGCCTCACGGGTCCGGTAAGCGCCCATCAGCAGGTTTTCATGGATTGTCAGCCCGGAAAACAGCAGGTCGCCCTGCGGCACATGGATGACGCCCTTCTCGACGATCTGATCGGGCCTCAAGCCATCGATGCGTGTGCCGGCGAGGCTGATCTCTCCCGCGCTGACCCGAACGATGCCGGAGATCACTTTGAGCAAGGTCGATTTGCCGTGGCCATTGGGTCCGATGATCGCAGTCAATTCGCTTTTGCCGACAGCGAGGTCGGCCGATTGCAGGACGATGCGGCCGGCATAGCCGGCTTTTACGCCGTTGAGCATCAGCGCCGGCTCAGCCATGCGCGCGCACCTTTTCCTGCATGAAGCTGCGAAGGCGATCGGACGCGCCCTGCCCCAGATAGACATCGACCACCGTGCGGTCATTGACGAGGTTGCCAGGCAGGCCTTCAAAGATCTTCTCGCCGTGATGCATGATCATCACCCGGTCGGAGAGCTGGACCAGGAAACGCATGACATGTTCGATGAGGATGATGGTGACACCGGATGCCCTGATCGTGCGTACCGCCCGCATCACCCGGTCGGTCTCCTTGGCGGTCAAGCCGCCGACCGGCTCGTCCATCAAAAGAAGCTTCGGTCTGGTTGCCATGGCGCTCGCCATCATCAGGAGCTTGCGTTCGAGCACCGGCAGCTTGCCGGTGATCCGGTTGGCGCTCGCTTCGATGCCAACAAGGGCCATCGCTTCATCTGCGGCCTCATTCGCTTGCCTGCCGATGCGGAAGCTCGGCAGGATGCGGTTCTCACGGCCGAAATAAGCGCCGACCAGGACATTCTCGCGCGCCGTAAGGCTGTCAAAGCCGGCATTGAGCTGAAAGGTGCGCGCGACGCCCGCATGGCAGATCTGCTCCGGTGTCAGGCGGGTGATGTCTCGGCCCGAGAGCAGTATATGACCGCGCGACGCCGGATTGAGGCCAGAGATGAGCTCGAACAAGGTCGTCTTGCCGGCACCGTTCGGCCCGCCAATGCCGAGGACTTCACCTATCCCCACATCGAAAGAGAGATCATCGACCGCCGCCAACGCACCGAAAAACTTGCCGACATTCCTGCACGACAAGAGCGGTGGCGCCGCGGCGGTCGCGGTCATCGTGGAATCAGGCCTTGATCCAGGGCGGCAGGACGAATTTCGCCGTGCCATAAGGTGCGGGCGCGATCAGCGCCGGTCCCTTGGTGAAATCCTGGATCTGCAAGAACTGATGCGGCATGCCGAGGGATGAGTCATTGACCTGGGTCGGATAGGAATAGGCGGCGTTCTCGATCGGCACGAAGCGGGTCGTGCCGGTGACGCCGCGCCATATCATCGAACTCATGCGCGCCGCGACCTTGCGGTTCTGGTCATTGTTGCCGGGCTCGCCACTACCGCCGGCAAGAGCTGCTGACGTTGCCCATACATAGGCGCCGTCATAGGGCTGGGCGCCGGAATTGTGGCCAGCATTCGGACCGAACTTCTCCTTATAGCGCTTCTCGAAGGCGGTGCCGATTTCATCCTGCAAGGCGCCGACGAGCGTTGCATAGAGGATGCCATTGGCGGTTTCCTTGGCGATGTCGCGGAAGGCGGGGATCGAGGGACCATATTGCATGTAGACTAGGCTCTGCGTCGGATTGGGTCCGAATTGCAGGCAGAACTGGGCGAGATCGGCGGGGAGGAAATGGGTGATGCAAATGACCGCTGGCGGGTCCTGGCGGATCTTGGCCAGCGTCGGCCCCCATTCGGAAGCCGGCACGCTAACCGTCTCGAACAGATTTATCTCCCATCCATATTGCGCCGCCAGTTCCTTGACCGCATTCGCGATGTTCGAGGCATAGACGCCGGCGGAGAGGATCACCGCCATTTTATTGTTGGCGCGCTTCCACTCGCCATTGGTTTCGAGAGCTTGCAGGAATTTCAGGAAGCCCGAGCCATAGAAGATCTCGGCCGGATCACCCATGAACGAGCCCCAGTAACGTTCGGGATTCGACTTCACCAGATTGTTGTGGCCGATCGTGGTGTCGTAATGGACATAGATGATGGCATTGTCGGCCACCACTTCCTGGATCGCAGCACCTGAGCCGATATTGTAGCCGTTGATGATGGCGTGAACGCCATAACGGTCGATAAGACGCTGAGCCGCCTGGACGTTAGTGGCATCGCCCATCTGGGCGGTGTCTTCGAAGGACGGCTCGAGCGGACGGCCCAATATGCCGCCAAGCGCATTGATCTCCTCGCAAGCGAGAGTGAGGCCGTTCTTGAATTCGATGCCATCGGGTGCCGCGAAATCCGTCGTCGGGCCACACTGTCCGACCGGGATGGCCTCGCCTGCGGCGCGCGCCTCCTTGTTCATGGCAAAGAGCATGGCCGGCAGGCCGGTCAGCGTGGCGGCGGTCGCCATGCTGCCCTTGGTCAGGAAATTGCGGCGGGAGCCGGCAATCACATTGAGTCCCCTTTGCTTCTATACTAGCTTATTTGGTCGACAAGTCTGGCGGCTTCGGTAATCGCGGCAAGCTGATGCGGCTGGGCATCCATGCCGCCCCATTGGGCTATCATCGGTCCCCACGGATCATCCACCTTGGTGCGGTGACCCGAGAGTTCCTCGATCACCGCCAGCCCGCAATAGGGCGCATACATCTCGGAATAACCGCCCTCATGCGTCATCACGATGCGACCCTTGCAGAGTTCGGCTGCCACCTGCATCAGCAGGCGTGTGAGCGCGCGATAACCCTCGGCACTCATCATCATGCGGCCGAGGGGATCGACGCCGCCCGCATCGAAGCCCGATGGTACCACGATCAATTCTGGCTTGTAGCGGGCAAGGGCCGGCAGCACCACGCGCTCGAAGGCGGCGATATAGGCTCCCGGACCCGAGCCCGGCGGCAGCGGCACATTGATGTTGAAACCCCTGCCCTTGCCCTCGCCATTCTCAGGCGTGCCGCCCGAAGCGGCTGGAAAGAGATTGTCCTGATGCAGCGAGATCGTCAGCACGCTCGGATCGTTATAGAAGATCGCCTGCGTGCCATTGCCGTGATGGACGTCCCAGTCGACCGTGGCGACGCGACCGACGCCCAGCACTTTCTGGGCATGACGTACGGCAATGGCGGCATTGGCGAACAGGCAGAAGCCCATGCCGACATCCTTTGTGGCGTGATGGCCGGGCGGGCGAATAAGCGCATAGGCATTCTCGACCTTGCCCTTGATGACAGCATCCACCGCTTCGATGGCACCGCCGGCGGCGAGGAGCGCGATCTCATAGCTCCCCGACCCTAAGGGCGTCAGTTGACTGGCATCGCCATATCCTTTGTCGCTGATCGCCCTGATGTGATTGATATGTGCCTGCGTGTGGACGCGGGCGACCTCTTCGACCGTCGCCGCGCGCGGCTTGATGGCGACGAGTTGGTCGAGGAGTCCACTGACCTCCAGCAGGTTGCGAATGCGGCGTTTGGTTTCGGGATTTTCGGCATGGGTGCCCGGCTGCACGCTGAGGCTCGGTGGAAAGACCTGAGCCCAGTTCCAGGTATTGTGCCACAGATAGAGTTCATGGAAGACGAAACCCGTCGTCATCACGGCTCCCCAATTTGTTGTTATGGAAGATGATTACGCGGCTTTCGCCGGAAGTCCCGACACCTATGGGTAACGGGTGGTGGATTCGTAGCCACCCTTTCGGGTGGTGCTACCGCGGCGGCTCAGCCAGGCCGATCTCCTTGAGCTTCAAGGCGGCCTCGGTGCGATTGGATACGCCGAGCTTGCCGAAGATATTCTTCAGATGCCACTTGACCGTATCGGGCGCCATGGCGAGCGATTGAGCCAGTTGCCGGTTGCTGTAAGCGCGAAGAAGATAGCCCGCGACTTCCAATTCCCTGCTGCTCAACTGACGCCTGCCGGAAATGGCTCCGCCCACCGTGGGGCGCGCGCGGTCCGCACCGGCGCGTGTGAGCTCAGCCAGGATATGATCGACGAAATCGGCCGTCTCCGACTGGCGCGACCAGGCCGGGATGCGGCCGCGCGCAAATTCGAGGGCCGCCTTGAGCGGCTGACCCTCATCGATGAGCGAGCGGACCGCTTTCTGCGGCAGGGCGAGCGCGATCAGGTCGACCGTCGCCGCCAGCGCCTGCAGCGTCTCGCCGGCCGCATGTGCGGCGATTGACACCAGTGCGCGCACCTGGATGAGCCCGCGCAATCTCTCATCGCGGCGCTGCCGCTCGGCAATTCGTTCGAGAACCGCAATGGCCCGTTTCGCCCGACCTTCAGCGATCAGAACGCGGGCGGCACCAATATGCGCATATTCATCGAGCGGATGTATCGTCTGCACTTTCTCGCTATCGGCAAGGCTGATGCCGCGCAATTGCAGGGCCATGCGCGCGGCAGCGACGTCGCCCCGCGATAGAAGCAGCCGCACGCGGTCATTGAGGGCGCTGGCGGTCAGGCGTCGGTAGCGTTTCTCGATGCCGATCTGCTCGGCCCTCTCGAGATGGAAAATCGCCTCGTCATGCCGGCCATTCGCGGCGGCTATTCTCGCAAGATGCAGCTTGCAGGCCATCTCATGTACCACCAGGCCGCATTCCTCGATGATGCTTCGATGCTGATGCAGCAGCCGCTCGGCATTGTGCAAATCATTCCATTCATAGAGCAATTCGACCTGGATGATTGCCGACATGGCTTCCGAATAGGAATTGGCGCCGAGACCCTCGCGGGCCATGCGCATGGCGCGGGCGAGGAGGTCATGGGCCTGCTGCAGGTTGCCGGCCGAAAGTTCGACAAGCCCGAGAATGAGGTCGGAATAGACGACGCCAAAGATCGAGCTGGCGACCGTGTGGTGATCGCGCGCCTTCAAAGCCGAAAGGCGCGATGCGTCGAGCTCGCCCAATGAGAAATGGGCAAAGGCGCGAATATTGCACAAGGTCCCTTGCGCGAAGGGCTCTCCTTCCGGGAAATCGGCGAGCCAGCGCGCGGCAAGGCGCGTGGCCATGCGCGGCCAGTCGGCAGCGCTGACGACACCCGTCGTCAGTGTCTTGAGCTCCGCCTGCAGGGAACGGATGACTGGCGCACTGATGTCGCCGCGCTCAGACAGTTCCACAATGAGTGTCTTTGCCTGCTTGAGGACGCGCACCGCTTCGCGTGATCGCCCCATATGGAAGTGAGCCCATACCCGGGTGAGCAGCAAACGCGGCCGCGCGGCAATCAGTTCCGGCGGCAACCGGTTCAGCCATTCCGTCACCAGCGGCATATGGCCCTGCATGACAATCGGCGTGGCGCATTCTTCGACCAGGCTGGCGGCAAAATCCTTATCGCCGGCCGCCAGGGCATGTCCCACCGCATCCGAAATATAGCCATTGGCGGAAAGCCAGGCAGATGCCTTGCGATGCAGGCCGGCGCGCTCGGCCTCAGACCACCCGTCGAGCTTGCCGCGCAGGAAGTCGCTGAACAGATGGTGATAACGAAACCAATGCCCTACGGAATCGAGCGCGATCAGGAACAGGTTGGAGCGTTCGACAACGCCCAGCATGCGCGCGCAATCATGATCGGGGCAGACCGCCTGCACGAGACCGAGATTGAACCGCTCGAGGATGGAGGTGCGCAGCAGGAAATCCTGGACGTCTGCGGACTGGCGAGCCAGGACCTCATGGGCGAGGAAGTCGGCGACATCGCGCTGGCTGCCCGAGAAGTCGGCAATGAAGGCCTGCTTCGATCCTTCATGGGCGAGCGCCAATGATACGAGCTGCAGGCCGGCGGGCCAGCCCTCGGTCTTGTGATGGAGCGCCACTACTCCTGAGGTCGGCAAATCGAGCCTGCAGATCTCGCGCAGATAATGATCGGTTTCATCCAGCGAGAAGCGCAATTCACTGTCGCTCAGATTGACGACATGCCCCTTCATCCGCATGCCAATGAGCTCGACCGGCAGTTCTGCGCGAGTGGCCAGCACGATCCGCAACGCCGGCGGTGCATAGGCCACCAGCGAATTGAGGAATACAGCGATCTCGGAGGACGTGATGAGATGCGCATCATCGAGAACGAGATAGATGGGATCGCTCGCGCGCGACAGGTCGTTGATCAGACCGGTAAGGATGGACTCGACCGGCGTGATCGGGCTCGACTCGATCAGCGACAGCGCGCTGATGGCGATCGACGGATCGGCGCGATGCAAGGTGGCGGTGAGATATTTGAGGAAGCGCGCGAGGTCATTGTCCTGCGCATCGAGGGAAAGCCAAGCCACGCTTCCGGTTGCCGCCGCCGTGACGGCCCATTGGGCCAGAAGCGTCGATTTGCCGAAACCCGCCGGTGATGAGACAATCGCCAGCTTGCCCGCCGTCGCTGTTTCCAGCATGCCGATGAGCCGCGTCCGCTCCACCATGGCGCCACGCAAATGCGGCGCATGCATCTTGGTCTCGATGAACATGCCGGCATGCTGGCGGGAGCCTGCCTCACAAGTCAAGGCCGCCAGGTGAAGCGATCGCTATTGCAGTACCTTGAAATCGCCGACGGCGACCTTCTGCGCCCCTTGCGGTCCGGCGATGCGCAGCCAGAGATATTTGCCGTGGGTCTCGCCCGGCAGCGAGAAGGTCTGGCGCCCGGCCGAAGTCTGCAGCGGGAAGTTGAAGACCGGCCGGCCGGAAGCCTCGAGAGGTCCCTCCGGCAGCACCATGACATCGAGAATGGTCGCGCTGGCCGCACCTTTGGCGTCGGGCGGCGGCGCATAATCCAGTGCGCTGACCTTGCGGTCGCCGCCAAGATCGAGCAGCACATTGATCTCCTGATCAGGGGGCGCAATGGTGAGCGATGTCTCGGGCCGTCCGTCGAAGAGATCGTGGAACTGATAGCGCTGTTCGCTGCCGTCCTTCAGCGCCGCGGTCGCGATGTTCTTGCTCAGATCGAGTGCCGCCATCTGGGTTGCGGTTTGCGGCAGCGTTGCGGCGGTGATGTCGCTCTTGGTTCCGGCATTGACACATCGAGATTGGCCTGCGGCCCGGTTTTGGCCGGATCGACCGCCACCGTCACATTGATGGGGGCCGATCCCGAGGTCGGCCCGAAAGCCTGGATGCCGGCGAAAATGACGCCCGCCAAGGCGGCGAAGGCGCTGATGCCAAGGTTGAGGCTGGAAAGCCTGGAGGTTTTTACCGTCCCTGCGCCTTTCCTATCTAAGGATCGAGCGTCCCGCATAGTATGCCTGTGTCCCCAGTTCTTCCTCGATGCGCAGAAGCTGATTGTATTTCGCCAGCCGGTCGGAGCGCGCCAACGAGCCGGTTTTGATCTGACCGCAATTTGTGGCGACAGCAAGATCGGCGATCGTCGAATCCTCCGTCTCGCCCGAGCGATGCGACATGACGGCGGTATAGGCAGCCTTATGGGCCATTTCGACGGCTTCCATGGTTTCGGTGAGCGTGCCGATCTGGTTGACCTTGATCAGGATTGCGTTCTTCCAGCCGTCCCAGTCATCCTCGGCCATGCCGTCTTCGATCGAGATGATCGGATAGTCCTTGGCGAGCTTGGCCAGATATTTAACCTGCTCGTCGATGGAGCGGGTCTTGCCCTCGCCTTCATAGTCATATTTGCCGGCCTTGAAGAATTCGGTCGCGGCGCAGTCTAGTGCCAGCCAGACGTCCTTGCCTGTCTTGTAGCCCGCCTGCTCCACCGCCTTCATGACGAAATCGAGACCGGCTTCGGCGGAAGGCAGGTTGGGCGCGAAACCGCCTTCATCGCCGACATTGGTGTTGTGGCCGGCCTTCTTTAGCGCACCTTTGAGCGTGTGGAAGATCTCGGATCCCATGCGCAAGGCTTCGCGGAACGTATCGGCGCCGAGCGGCATCACCATGAATTCCTGGAGATCGATCGGGTTGTCGGCATGGACACCGCCATTGATGATGTTCATCATCGGCACCGGCAGGGTGCGGGCTTGCATTGGCGAGCGAGACGCCGAGGATGGCATTGGCGCCGAGCCGCGCCTTGTTGGGGGTGCCGTCGAGATCGATCATGGCGCGGTCGAGCGCGATCTGGTCTTCCGCCTCGAAGCCCGCCAGCGCATCGAAGATCTCGCCATTCACGGCGGCGACGGCCTTGGTGACGCCCTTGCCGAGATAGCGCTTCTTGTCGCCGTCCCTGAGCTCAACCGCTTCATGGGCGCCGGTCGAGGCGCCGGACGGCACGGCGGCGCGGCCCGATGATCCGTCTTCCAGGACGACGTCCACTTCAATGGTCGGATTGCCGCGGCTGTCGAGGATTTCGCGCGCGGTGATATCGAGAATGGCGGTCATGGGTCACTCCGGATCGTTTGCCGGGGCGTTCTATGCTGGCGATGGGGGATGATTGCAAGGAGGCAGGTGATTTTTCTGAGGGATGTGGCTAATCCTCGTTCCCGGTCCGGGCAGGTCGAGCAGACGCTCGGTCGTTATTTTAAACTACCGCTTCATGAACCAGTCCAGGTCAAGCCGACCGGCCATCCACTCGTTTGCCTTGAGGGTCGACTGTCAGATAATTTTTCGTACAGTGTGTGTTGTTCAAAGGGACATTGCTTTCGAGACTACGAACGCGCAGCTTCAAACCAGGCATCCACAGCATTTGAAATGCGGTTTCTGGGCTCACAATCTACTGCGACTACAACTAGTAGATTTCTTGAAATTGTAATCAATTCAGCCTCCTTCGCCGCTCTCAGCCTGCGCAATGCGTCCGCATCCGCTTCGTGCTTGAGCATCTCGCCCATATCGGGAAACCGCTCCAGCACCGGCTGCGTCTGCGTAAGCCCGTCCTTCGACCACTGCTGCCGCAAAATGATCCTCGTCCATCACTGCGCAACCGAAGCCGCCCTGCCAGAAATGGCCGCTGCGTTTGCGCGTGGCGTGGATGATGCCGGCGTAGCGCCGATGGACGGCCGGACGACTGCCGGCGCTCCGGTCGGTCTTGTCTCTTGACATCGTGGACGGAAGCGTGCGATTTGGAAAATATCAGAATTGGAAAGTGTGCCCGAGCAACCGCTGCCGGGCACATTGCTTTTGTGATTCCTTGTTCTGGCTGTTGCAAAGGTCCGAAGAGCCTTTCCTGCCACTGTTTGCCCCTCCAGATTTTTTCGCCAGTGAAAAAGAAAGAGTCTGGGTGGCTGCCTCGCCGGCAAAGACTCGCACTCGCCGTCCCCCGAGAAGGAACCGTCACATGACCAGCACGCATTGCCGAAGCGTGGCGCTCGGCCGCATCATCGCGCCATGGGCGGTGAAGATCGCCGAGTTCTTCGGCACCATCGTCAAAATCATCCTGACGAT
>VAZZ01000005.1:11669-12531 GCA_005884715.1 Alphaproteobacteria bacterium
CGGGCACCCTCTCCCATCCTTGCGGACGGGAGAGGGGAAAATTGGAAACAGAACGCCCTCCGAAAATTCTCATATGCGATTGCCCTACTGTTGCCGGGAGGTCGGGCGACGGCTCATACGGGAAGTGAGCAGCTGCTCTGCCCCCACGTAAGGGCAAAGGCCGAAAAGCCTCATCGGCACCGATTCGCAGGTTTGTGCCGATCTGTGAAATCCTTTGTCAGCAACGGAACACTCGATATACCGCTCTACGCTGCATTCGCCTTGGCGATCCGGTCATGCGCCATGAGAGTCACCAGCAACGCCTCGAGCTTGTCGAGCGGCACCATGTTCGGACCATCGGACGGTGCAGTGTCGGGATCCTGATGCGTTTCGATGAAGACACCCGCCACGCCGACCGCGACGGCGGCCTTGGCGAGGACCGGGACGAAGCGGCGATCGCCGCCCGAAGACGTGCCCTGGCCGCCCGGCTGCTGCACCGAATGGGTGGCATCGAACACGATGGGGCAGCCGGTCTCGGCCATGATCGGCAGCGCCCGCATGTCGCTGACCAGCGTGTTGTAGCCGAAGGAGGCGCCGCGCTCGGTCAGGATGACATTGGGATTACCGGTCTCGACAATTTTCGCTGCGACATTCTTCATGTCCCAGGGCGCCAGGAACTGGCCCTTCTTCACATTGACGACCTTGCCGGTCTTGGCCGCTGCGATGAGAAGATCGGTCTGGCGCGACAGGAAGGCCGGGATCTGGAGGATATCGACCACTGGGGCAAGTTCAGCACACTGATGATTTTCATGGACATCGGTCAGGAGCGGCAGGCCGAATTCCTTGCGGATGTCGGCGAAGACCGGCAGAGCCCGTTCGAGGC
>VAZZ01000005.1:12691-25367 GCA_005884715.1 Alphaproteobacteria bacterium
AAAGGTGCCGGAGCCGTGCGCATAGAGTTTGCCGGCGGCATCGATGATGCGCGCCTCGGCAGTCTGGATGCGCCGGCCGAAATGAATGACTTTGCCGGTGCAGGTCAAGCGTCCCGTTTCGGCAAAAATGCCGCGCACGAAATTCACCTTGAGCTCGATGGTGCCGAAATTGGATTCCTTGCCGAGCCTGGAAAAAATCGCACAGCCCATGGCGCTGTCGAGGAGCGCCGCGGCATAGCCGCCATGGGTGCGCTGCTGCGGATTGTAGAATTTCCGCGACGGGAACGCTTCGAAGCTGGCCTCACCATCGCCGAGGTAGAGAAGTCGCATATCGAGCAGCTCGGTCAGGGGTGAACCTGCATCCCGCCACCATTGCTCGACTTCCTCACGCTGCGTCAAGGTCTTAGGGTCATCGCTCATCCTCAGCGTCTTGCCGGTTCAGCGCGAAAAACGCAAGTGCGCTACCGTTTACGTCAACGGACAAAACTGCGCGATGCGGACTATCCTTGTGCAGGGCGTATCCCGAATTCGCCAGGCTTTCCTCGAGCCTCGCCATGCGGCGCACCCCGTTATTTCAAAGTCATGCGGGGTAAGGCAGGTGATGTTTCCGCGCGCTGTCCTCACCGTGATGCCCTGAGCTACCGTCGCGGCCGGAAATCCAGCAAAAGCGGAAAGGAAGTCCGCATAGTCCCGAGGCCTTTCAGCCACCATGCAGACTTCGAGCACGGTCAAGGCGCGATTGGCATGGCGCTGATATTCCGTCTTCCAGAAATGCTCCGGCGCATGCTGCTGGCTGGTGAAGAAGGCCATATCCGGCATCGCCGGATGGGTCGCGAAAGCTAGCGAGAAGCTGACGGTCGCTTCCTTTCCGCCAGGCAGCCGCGCCTTGCGCGAGAAATCAAAGGGCTCATAGGTCTGCAGCCCCGCGGCACGGAATGCCGCGATATCGGCACGCGCATCGGTGGAATCGAGGACCAGCATCGACATGCCTTCCCGTCGCGAGAGGAAATCACGGTTGAAGGCGGCAAACGAGAACTGTCCCTCCGCCGGCTCGGGAATCTGCTCGGGCTCGAACACACTCAACAATTCAAGAAAGCAACCTTCGAGCTGGATGAGACTATTGCCGGTGCCGAAGGGATGGCGCGCTTCGGGTGTCAGGGTGAAGCCCAGCGCGGCATAGGTTTCGCGCTGTCGGCCGCGGGCCTCAATTTTTCCAATCTGGCGATCATCGCCGGTGCGCTTGGCGTCGGTATCGGTTTCGGCCTGCAATCGATCGTCAACAATTTCCTTTCCGGCCTCCTTGAATGCCGCCAGAATGGCGAAGCGGATGTCGCTCGCCACCACGCCGCCGCTCATGATGTCGCCGACAAACGCCCGCAAATCGAAAATATAGCCCTGCGTGCCAAAATCCCTCAACACCACCGTCGGCTCGGGATGATAAAGGACGAGGGCATGGTCCTTGGCTGCTTTGAGGATAATGTCCTTTGCCGATGCAACATCGGCACTCAGCCCCACCGGGACCGTCACCACGAAGCGGCCGATCGTATCGCGATGCGTCCAGTTCCTGACCGGCTCGGTGATGAGCAGTGAATTCGGAACGATGATGGTGCAGTTGTCGAAGGTCTCGATCTCTGTCGAACGCATATTGATCTGCTTGATCAGGCCCTCGGCACCCTTGACATCGATCCAGTCGCCGGCCCGCACCGGACGTTCGGCCAGGAGAATGAGGCCGGAAAGGAAATTGTTGACGATCGATTGCAGGCCGAAACCGATACCGACGCCAAGCGCACCGGCGATGATCGCCAGATTGGAAAAATTGAGGCCCGCGGCCGACAGCGCGAAACCTGTCGCGGCGACATAGCCCGCATAATTGGCACCCTTTACGATCGAATCGCGCACGGCCGAATCGACCTGGGCCTGCGACAGGACCCGTGCATTGAGCCAGCGGGTGACCAGTTTGGTGAGGACCAGGCCGATGATCAGGATGCCAACGATGAGGACGATATCGGAGAGCGAAATGCTGATGTTGCCGATCTTGAACCTGTCGAAGGCGCGAGCGATGAGGCTCGAGAAGCTGACCCAGGTGACCGTCCAGCTCAGGAACAACAAGGGCAGACCGACAAAAACGAGGGCCAGATCGATGAAGGTGCGAAACAAGGTGCTGAGGCGGGAAATGCCGCGCTCGCCCATTCCGGTTAGACGGCGCAGGAACTGTCCGAAGCTCGAGGCGCCATCGAGTCCCGAAACGACGAGCGCATCCGATAGGTGATGGATCAGCAAAAGACCTGCGACTAGGAAGGATGTATCGACGGTCTGCTCGGTGATGAAGCCCGCAAGCGCCGTATAACCGAGCAAGAGGGCGCCCAGCGAAACCGCCAGCAACAACCAGATCAGGGGGACGAACTGCCTAGCCCAGCCGAAATAGACCTCGCCGCCATGCGCAGCACTCGACAATCCTTCCTGATTGCGCGTGACAATGAGGATCGCCGCGATGATGGCGATCAGCGCGATCGAGATCGAAGCGCCCTGCGCCACCGGAAAGGCCGCCGGCAAATAAAGCACGCCTGCCAATTCGGAGAAGAAATTCTTGGCTTGCGAGAGGACTGCAGCAAGGCTGGCGAGAAGCGCGAAACGGCCAGCCGTCCTATCATCGAAATTGATCACCCGGCAGGCGGGCTTGTTCGGGGCCGCCAGCCGATATGCCAGGGCAGCGTAGACAGCGGGAAAGAACAGCAAGTCGACGAGTGCGGAGAACAGCTGCTCGAAGCGGGCGGTGAAAATTCCCGCCAGCCTGAAGCCGAGGAAAGTCGAAACGATCAGGGCCGCACCGATGACGGCAGTGAACAGAACACCGCGCACGATGCGCCACAGGCGATCCGTGTCATCTGGCGGCTTGGGTACGAAGAACGTGCTGCCATAGCGCCGCATGAACCAGCGGCGGATCACCCGATAGAGCAAGAACAGCGCGCCCAGGAAAAGCGGCATGATGATCAGGACGATGAGATCGCCAGTGCGCGAAGCCTCGTCCCACCAGTTGGCCAGCAACTGAGCCAGGCGGGTGAAGAAGATGCCGCTGGCAAGCAATCCGTCATACCACAGCTTCGGGCTGAGAATGGAGCCTGAGCGTTCGAACAGGCGATTCAGGAATTGATCGCGCTGCAATTGCGCGGTGCGGTCGATCTGCTGGTCGGTCTCGACGGTGATGAGATCGAGTTGTGTCTGCGCCGCCTTGATGCGGTTGAGATCGTTCTGCAGGGCGGTGCGCCGGCCGGAAATCTCCGCAGGCTCGGTGCTGCCGTCTGAGGGTACGTTGCCGATGCTCTTCAGCTGCTGATCGACTTCGGACAAAGGCTCGTTCAGGCTTTCGGACTGGCGAACCGCGCTGGTGCGAATGTTGTCTAGCTGGCGGCGGAAATCGATGAGTTGATCGGAGGCGAGCGTGGGCAGCGCCAGCTCGTTCTGGACGCGGGTCAGATCCTGGCGCAGCGAGACCGCGGCACGCTCGGCCTGGCCCAGAATGGCCGGATCGAAGGCCCAAGCTTGAAGTGCAATGAAAACGAGGCCGCAAAAAACGGCCAGAACATATCGAATTCGCAAATCGATTGCGCGCATGTGCCGGTTTTACAGACGCTGGTGGCGTTAGACCAGACGGCTTTGTTCGACCGCGGCTGCGATAAAGGAGGCAAAAAGCGGGTGCGGCTCGAAGGGCCTGGATTTGAGCTCGGGATGATATTGCACGCCGATGAACCAGGGATGATCGGGATATTCGATCGTTTCCGGCAGCAGTCCGTCGGGCGACATGCCGGCAAAGAGCATGCCGGCCCTTTCGAGGCGCTCGCGATAGCGTGTATTCACTTCATAGCGGTGGCGGTGGCGCTCCGAGATGCGCGTATCACCATAGATCTCAGCGATCTTGCTGCCGGCCTTCAGCGCCGCCTCATAGGCGCCCAGCCGCATCGTGCCGCCGAGATCGCCCCCAGCGCGACGGATTTCGAGCTCGTTGCCCTTCATCCATTCCGTCATGGTGCCGACCACCGGCTCAGGCGTCCCGCCGAATTCGGTCGAACTTGCCTTGGCGATGCCGCACAGGCTGCGCGCCGCCTCGATGCAGGCCATCTGCATGCCGAAACAGATGCCGAAGAACGGCACCTTGCGGGTGCGCGCGAATGTCGCCGCCTTGATCTTGCCTTCCGAACCGCGCTCGCCGAAGCCGCCCGGCACCAGGATGCCATGCACGCCTTCGAGATAGGGGGCCGGATCCTGCTTCTCGAAGATCTCGGACTCGATCCATTCGAGCTTCACCTTGACCTTGTTGGCGACACCACCATGCACCAGCGCTTCACTGAGCGACTTATAGGCATCGAGCAGCCCGGTATATTTGCCGACGACCGCGATCTTGACCTCGCCTTCCGGATTGGTGATGCGATCCATCACCGTCTTCCAGCGCGACAGATCGGGTTCGGGTGCGGTCGTGATGCCGAAGGCATCGAGCACTTCCTTGTCGAGACCCTCGGCATGATACGCGCGCGGCACATCGTAGATGCTTCTCACATCGAGCGCCTGGATGACGGCGGAGGCAGGCACATTGCAGAACAGCGCGATCTTGCGCCGTTCATTCACCGGGATCTCGCGATCGGCGCGGCATAGGAGAATATCGGGCTGGATGCCGATCGAGCGCAGCTCCTTGACTGAATGCTGCGTCGGCTTGGTCTTGAGCTCGCCGGCGGTCGGGATATAGGGCAGAAGCGTCAGATGGATGAAGATCGTGCGGCCGCGCGGCAATTCGTTGCTCAACTGGCGGATGGCCTCGAAGAACGGCAGACCCTCGATGTCGCCGACCGTGCCGCCGATCTCGACGAGGACGAAATCATAGCCCTCATTGCCGGTGGTGACGAATTCCTTGATCGTGTCGGTCACATGCGGAATGACCTGCACGGTGGCGCCGAGATAATCGCCGCGGCGTTCCTTGGCGATGATGTCCTGATAGATGCGCCCCGTTGTGATGTTGTCCTGCCGGTTCGCCGAGCGGCCGGTGAAGCGCTCATAATGGCCGAGATCGAGATCGGTCTCGGCACCGTCGTCGGTGACGAAGACTTCGCCGTGCTGATAGGGGCTCATGGTCCCCGGATCGACATTGAGATAGGGATCGAGCTTGCGCAGGCGCACGGAAAACCCGCGCGCCTGGAGAAGCGCGCCGAGCGCTGCTGAAGCAAGACCCTTGCCGAGGGAGGAGACCACGCCGCCGGTGATGAAGATATACCGCGCCATGGGCCCCTAGTCTAACCTCTCATTCAAACGATTCGAAGCCCGGATTTTTGGGGTCCGGGCTTCTGTGGAAAGCTGTGAAACATCTTACTGTGAAACAGGAACTTGCGGCTGGCCGTTCTTGTTGGACCCGCCCTGCTGACCAGCCGGCGGCAATTGCGGCAGAACACCGCCGCCATTGCCGGCAGGCGCCTGCGTTTGGCCCTGATTCTGCTGAGCTGCTCCTGAACGGTCGAAAATGGACCCACCGCCAGTACGGGTGGCGAGCAGCGTCAGACCGATCGAGGTCATGAAGAAGATGAGGGCGAGAACGGCCGTCGTCCTGGTCAAGGTATTGCCGACACCCCGCGCCGAGAACAGCGATCCGGCATTGCCGCCGCCAATGCCCAAGGCGCCGCCTTCGGAGCGCTGCAGGAGCACGATGCCAATGAGCGCAATGGCGATGATCAGATGAACGACAAGCAGGACGGTTTGCATCTATGGGGTCCGGTTTTCTTCGATTTCGGGGGCAGCCTCTAGCGCGGATATGGTGGCTAGGCAACCCTTAGGCAAGCCAGGCATTACGCATAGGCCTTGATGATCCCGATGAAATCGGCGGCCTTGAGGCTGGCGCCGCCGACCAGCGCACCATTCACATTTGCGACCGCCATGAGCTCGTCCGCATTCGAGGGTTTCACTGATCCGCCATAGAGGATGCGCATCGCCGGATCCGTCTTGGCACGTATCGAGGCATGGACTTCAGCTACTTCCGCCACAGTAGGGGTAAGACCCGTGCCGATGGCCCAGACCGGCTCATAGGCGATGACCGTATTGTTAGGGCTCGCCGCGGCGGGAACAGACCCCTCCAGCTGGCGGGAGATCACAGCAAGTGTCTCGCCAGCTGTGCGCTCGGCCAGTGTCTCGCCGATGCAGATAATAGCGATGAGCCCGGCGCGATAGGCGGCCTCGGCCTTGCGGCGTATTGCGGCGTACGATCTCGTCGATCTCTCCGTGATCGGTCCGGCGCTCTGAGTGGCCGATGATAACCGCGCTGCAGCCGGCATCCTCGAGCATTTCTGGCGAAATATCGCCCGTATGGGCGCCATGGGAATGCCAATGGCAATCCTGGCCGCCGAGCCTGATCCTCGTCCCCTTGAATACGGACTTGAGGGTGGTGATGAGGGTCGCAGGCGGGCAGATCATGACCTCGCATTTGAGGCGGACATCCTTGAGCATGCCGGCCAGGAGGCGCGCTTCCTTCAACGACGCGGTCGTACCGTTCATCTTCCAGTTGCCCGCCACCAGCGGTTTTGGTGATTTCTGAGCCATTTCAGTCCCCTGCCCGAGTGTTTCGAATGCTCCTAGAGCATATCCGGCCAAAGTTGAAGACTTTGGCGACAAGGATTTGCTCCAACATATTGATTTGGCTGGTTTCCCTTTTTGCGAAGTGCTGCCACTTCCCTGGGAAGCGCCGGCCAAGCTTTGCTTGCGAGGCCTGATCCTCATCCCTATTATGCGCGCCGCTCCACCGGGGCTTTGCAGGAAGAAGGTGTGTTGATGCTCGATAGAATGCGCGGTGCCGCCAAAAGCTGGGTCGCCAAAGTGCTCATGGGTCTCCTGGTCCTGAGCTTCGGCGTCTGGGGCATCGCCGACGTCTTCCGCTTCCACTCCGACACGGCGCTCGCCACCGTTGGTGATCAGGACAGCTGCAAGGCTACCAGCAGCAGACGGGCCGGGTGATCACGCCGGAACAGGCCCGCCTTCTGGGACTGGACCGTGCCTATTTGAACGAGATGATCCGCAATGCCTCGCTTGATGCCGAGGCAAGGAAGATGAAGCTCGCCGTTTCGGACAGTCAGCTGGCCGACATTATCAGGGCCAACAAGACCTTCCAGGATTCCCAGGGCAAATTCGATCCTCGCCTGTTCGCCGACGTGCTGCGGCAAAATGGCCTGAATGAAGCCACTTATCTCGCCAGCGAGCGTCAGCGCTTCCTGCGGGGCGCCCTCGCCGACACCGTCGCCTGGAATTTCACAGCCCCCAATACGCTGAAGGAAGCCCTCTATCGCCATCGCAATGAGCAGCGCGATGCCCGCTATTTCGTCCTGCGTCCGCAGGAGCAGGATCTTCCGGCCGCCACCGAACAGGATCTCAAGACTTATTGGGAGAAGAACAACGCCCGATATACGGCGCCGGAATACCGTGTGATCGCGATCATCAAGGCCGATCCCCAGGATATCGCGCCCTCGCTGCAGATCAGCGATGCCGACCTCTCGGCCGCCTACGAAAAATTCAAGCTCGAGTATTTCAAGCCGGAAACCCGCGCCATCCTGCAGATCCCCTTTCCCACGGTCGAGGAAGCCAAGAAGGCCAAGGAGCGTATTGCGGCGGGCACCGATTTCATGGCGATAGCCAAGGAACGCGGACTGACCGATGCCGATGCTTCGCTTGGCGAAGTCACCAAGGACAAGATCTTCGATACGATCATCGCCGATGCGGCTTTCGGTCTGGCGCAAGATCAGGTGAGCGACCCGGTCCAGGGCAAACTGTCGGTGGTCCTGCTCAAGGTGACGAAGATCACCGCGCAAAAGCAGTCGACGCTCGATGAAGTGAAGCCTGAGCTCACCGCGCGCCTGCAACTCGACAAAGCGCGCAACGAAGTCCAGACCATCTACGATTCCATTGAGGATGCGCGCGCCCAGCAGCAGTCGTTCGAGCAGATCGCCAAGCAGGTCAATCTCAAGCTCACCGTCACCGTTCCGGTCGATGCCAAAGGCCTCGACAAGAGCGGCAAGGAAGCCGACGTGCCATTCAAGGAGGGCGTGCTCAAGCAGGCCTTCGAGAGCGATACGGGCGTCGAGAATGACGCGCTCACGACACCGTCGAGCGGCTATGTCTGGTATGAGGTCCGCGAGGTGACGCCCGCCGCGGTCAAGCCGTTCGATACCGTCAAGGCGCAGGTCGAGACCGACTGGAAAGCGCAGAAGCTGCGCGAAGTCGCGCTCGACAAGGCCAAGCAGATTGTCGATCGGGCGCGCAACGGCGTGGCCTTCGACGCGCTCGCCGGCGAAGCCAAGGCCGAGGTCAAGACGGTCCAGGGGCTGAAGCGCAACGAGACAACGAATGAATTCGGTCCCGATGCGGTGGGCGCCCTATTCGCGGTTCCCGAAAATGGCTTCGCCTTTGCACCCGAAGGCGACGGCAAGGGCGCCAAGATCATGCAGTCGCAGGCCGTCCTCATCCCGACCTTCGATCCGGGCTCCCAAGAAGCAAAAAACATTGCGAAGGCCATCAGCGATGGCGCCGGCAATAATCTGGCGGCGGCCTATGTCGCCAGCATGCAAAGCGAACTCGGCGTTTATGTAGACGAGAATATGTGGCGACAGGTCACGGGCGCGAACGCGAACTGACCTTAAAACCCAAAGGTACACTCATCTTGGTCTACACCCATGCAAGTCTCACCCGAATTCGACGCGTTCCGTCGCGTCTATGATTTAGGCGAAGCGCAGATACTCTCGACGCGCCTGGTCGCCGATCTCGAAACCCCCGTCTCGGCAATGCTCAAGCTGGCGCGCAATGCGCGCTATTCCTTCCTGCTCGAATCAGTTGAAGGCGGCGCCGTGCGCGGGCGCTACTCCATCATCGGCATGCGGCCTGACGTCATCTGGAAGGTTGAAGGCCGCAGGGCCTCGGTCAACCGCCGCGCGCTGTTCAATCCCGATGGCCCTTTTGAAACGGTCGATCTCGATCCGCTGCCGGCACTCAGGGCGCTGCTCAAGGAAAGCCGGATCGCCCTGCCGCCCGATGCGCCTCCCATGTCGGCCGGCGTCTTTGGCTATATGGGCTATGACATGGTGCGGCTGATGGAAGATCTGCCCGCTCCCAACAAGGATGTCATCGGCCTGCCCGACAGCATGCTGATCCGCCCGACGATCATGGCGATCTTCGATTCGGTAAAGGATGATGTGACGGTGGTGACGCCGGTCTATCCGGAAGGCGATATCAGCGCCAAGGCCGCCTATGCACGCGCCATGGAGCGTCTCGCTTATGTCGTGGAAGCGCTCGACCGGCCGCTCGATCACGGCATGATGGGCCGCGCCGATGCTCCACCCATTGGCGAGCCCAGGTCCAATACGTCACCGCAAGACTATATGGGCATGGTGGACAAGGCTAAGGAATACATCGCCGCCGGCGATATTTTCCAGGTGGTCCTGTCGCAGCGCTTCGAGGCCGATTTCAGCCTGCCGCCCTTCGCGCTCTACCGCTCGCTCAGAAGGGTCAATCCCTCGCCCTTCCTTTATTATCTGGATTTCGACCGCTTCGCGATCATCGGCTCATCGCCCGAGATCCTGGTCCGGGTGCGCGATGGCAAAGTCACCATCCGTCCGATTGCCGGCACCAGGCGGCGTGGCGAGACGCCAAGCGAGGACCGCGCCCTGGCGGAAGAACTGCTTGCCGATCCCAAGGAGAGAGCCGAACATCTGATGCTGCTCGATCTCGGTCGGAACGATGTCGGTCGCGTCGCCGAGATCGGATCGATCAAGGTGACTGACCAGTTCATCCTCGAATATTACAGCCATGTGATGCATATCGTGTCGAATGTCGAGGGTCAGCTGGCGCCCAGATATGACGCGATCGACGCCCTCGTCGCCGGCTTCCCGGCCGGCACGGTCTCGGGCGCGCCGAAAGTGCGCGCCATGCAGATCATCGATGAGCTCGAGCATGAGAAACGCGGCGCCTATGCCGGCTGTGCCGGATATTTCTCGGCCGATGGCGACATGGACACCTGCATCATGCTGCGCACCGCCATCGTGAAGAACGGCAAGATGTATGTGCAGGCGGGCGCCGGTCTGGTCGCCGACAGCGTTCCTCAATCCGAGCACACCGAATGCGTCAACAAGGCGAAAGCGCTGTTCCGCGCCGCCGACGATGCGGTGCGCTTCGCCGGACGCGCCGGGAGGGGACAATGATGCGGATCTATCGGATCACATTCATTTCCTTCTCCCATGGGGAGAAGGATGTCCGCGCGCAATGCGCGGACAGGATGAGGGGATGCGCCCCATCCGATGAGCACCTAAACCCCTCACCCGGCCGCTTGCAGCGGCCGACCTCTCCCTATGGGAGAGGTAAATTTGCGCTCGGAGGATTCATCCAATGATCATCCTCATCGACAATTACGACAGCTTCACCTGGAATCTCTATCACTTCCTGGGTGATCTCGGCGCCGAGACGGTGGTCCATCGCAACGACAAGATCAGTGTCGGCCAGGTTCTCTCGGCAAGGCCCAAGGCAATTGTGCTGTCGCCTGGCCCCTGCACGCCCAATGAGGCCGGAATCTGCCTCGACCTCATCGTGAAGGCGCAAGATCAGGTGCCTATCCTTGGCGTCTGTCTTGGCCATCAGGCGATCGGTCAGGACTTTGGCGGGAAGGTGATCCGGGCGCCGAAACTGATGCATGGCAAGTTGTCGGATATCCGCCATGATGCGAAGGGCATCTTCGCATATGTGCCGGATAAATTCGCCGCCACCCGCTATCATTCGCTAATCGTGGAGCGGGAAAGCCTGCCGCAAAGCCTCGAAGTGACGGCGGAAACCGAAGACGGCATCATCATGGGCCTGCAGCATAAGACGAAGCCGATCCATGGCGTGCAGTTCCATCCGGAAAGCATTGCCTCCGAACATGGCCACACTCTATTGAAGAACTTCCTCGAACAAGCGAGGGCGTTATGACCGACCTTAAACCTCTCATCGCCAAGGCCGCCAACGGCCAGGCGCTGACGCGCGAGGAAGCGCGTTCGGCCTTCGACGTGCTGATGTCAGGCGAAGCCACGCCCTCGCAGATAGGCGGCTTCCTGATGGCGCTGCGAGTGCGCGGCGAAACGGTGGATGAGATCACCGGCGCCGTCGAGATCATGCGCGAGAAGATGACGAAGGTCGAGGCGCCCGCCGATGCGATCGACATCGTGGGGACCGGCGGTGATGCCTCGGGCTCCTATAATATCTCGACCTGTGCCGCCTTCGTCACAGCCGGTACCGGGCTCAGGATCGCCAAGCACGGCAACCGCGCTCTGTCGTCGAAATCGGGCTCGGCCGACGTGCTGGCGGCGCTTGGCGTGAAGATCGATCTGACGCCTGAGCAAATCAGCCGCTGCATCAAGGAAGCGGGCTGCGGCTTCATGTTCGCGCCAGCGCATCATTCCTCGATGAAGCATGTCGGCCCATCGCGCGTCGAGCTTGGCACGCGGACGATCTTCAATCTGCTCGGCCCCCTTTCCAATCCGGCCGGGGTCAAGCGCCAGGTCACCGGCGTCTTCGCCAAGGCCTGGGTCGAGCCATTGGCGCATGTGCTGAACAATCTAGGGTCAGAGCGCGCCTGGATCTGTCATGGCGAAGGCGGGTTCGACGAGATCGTGCCCTGCGGCACAAGCTGGATCGCCGACCTGAAGGGCGGCAAGGTCACGCTTTCCGAGATCAAACCGGAAGACGTCGGCATCGCCCGCTCATCACCTGCTGATCTCAAGGGTGGTGATGCAGCTTACAATGCCGAAGCCTTGCGGGGCGTGCTCGAGGGCAAGAAGAATGCCTTCCGCGATGCCGCGGTGATGACGGCGGCGGCGGCCCTTCTGGTCGCCGGGAAAGCCAAGGACCTCAAGGAGGGCGTGGCGCAGGCGCAGCAATCCGTCGACGGGGGCGCCGCCCGCCAAGTGCTCGAGACGCTGGTCAAAGTGTCCAATGCCTGAGCGACTTCACACCACTTTTGCCCGTCACCCCGGCGAAAGCCGGGGCCCATTAAATTCGTGCAGCTCGAACAGTGTAGCTCGGATTGCGCCTATTGAATGGATCCCGGCTTGCGCCGGGATGACGGTTAGAGAGAGGGGGGCGCAATAGTGACCACCATCCTCGACAAGATCGCCGCCTATAAACGCGAAGAGGTCGCCAGGGCAAAGGCCGAGATCGGCGAGCGTGAGCTTGACGTCATGGCGCTCGATGCGCCCCCGGTCCGGAGCTTCACGGCGGCGCTCGAGGCGAAGCTTGCCCAGGGTCAATGGGCGCTCATTGCCGAAATCAAGAAGGCCAGTCCTTCCAAGGGTTTGATACGATCTGATTTCAATCCACCGCAACTGGCCATGGCCTATGAGGATGGGGGTGCCGCCTGCCTCTCCGTCCTCACCGATGCTCCTTCCTTCAAGGGAGCGCCCGAATATCTGGGTGCTGCCCGCGCCGTCACCCAACTCCCCGCTCTGCGCAAGGATTTCATGCTCGATCCTTACCAGGTGACGGAAGCCCGCGCCTGGGGCGCCGACTGCATCCTCCTCATCATGGCGATGATCGATGACGGGCTCGCCTGCGAACTCGAAGCGGCAGCACTCGACTGGGGCATGGATGTGCTCGCCGAAGTTCATGACGACAAGGAGCTCGAGCGCGCGCTCAA
>VAZZ01000074.1 GCA_005884715.1 Alphaproteobacteria bacterium
GAAAATTCTCATCGACAAGGAAACGAGCCAGATATTGGGCGCATCCATTCTGGGCATCGGCGGCGATGAGGTGATCCATTGCATTCTTGATCTGATCTATGCAAAGGCGCCTTACACGGTCATGCAACGGGCGATGCACATCCATCCCACCGTCTCGGAATTCATTCCAACGATGCTGGGAGATTTGAAGCCCCTTTGAGGGAAGGCGCGCAGATGTACATTTCACGGAAGCTCCATTCAATGATCTCCCACAAATTGAGGCAACCACCAGTTAGCTCGAGTCCTCAATTTTCGGAATTAGGCTTCTTTTTTTGACCCATCTGCCTCTATTTTTCAAATAAAATTCAGATATTACAAGGGTTTATGATATATTTTGCTGCAGTGCACAGCAGGGAATTCTATTACCGCGAGCAGGGAATTTTATTGGGGCGAGCAGGGAATTTTATTGGGACGAGCAGGGAAATTGTAGATGACGATTTGCACGCTTAGGCTGCAAATCTGCCGATTTCCTTTGCGTAGGTCTCGATGGGGCAGGGCCGCCCAATGAAGTATCCCTGCATTGAATTGCATCCCTCATCTTTGAGAAAATTCAGCTGGCTCAACGTTTCGACGCCCTCGGCAAGAATGCGCATCGCGAGGTCGCGGCCCAGCCCGACAATGGCGCGTATGATGGCCGTCGATTGCGGGTTCTTCTGGATCATCCACACGAATGACTTGTCGATCTTGATCTTGTCGAATGGGAACGACTGAAGATAGGAAAGCGACGAATAGCCTGTTCCAAAATCGTCCAACGCAATCTTTACACCCAGGGCTTTCAGGCGACTCAGGATTGAGCTCGCCCGCGAGAAATCGTCAAACAGCACGCTCTCGGTCACCTCGAGCTCAAGCCTGCCCGGTTCGAGCCCTGTCTGCAGGAGGAGGGAATGCACCATTTCAGGAAGATTACCTTGGCGAAATTGCAGCGGCGACAGGTTGACGGCTATGCTGACCGCATTCGGCCAGGAAGCCGCCTCCCGACATGCCTCGCGCAACACCCACTCGCCGATCGCCACGATCAGTCCGTTCTCTTCGGCGATCGCAATGAACTCCACCGGCGGAATCATTCCCCGTTCCTTATGGAACCACCTGAGCAATGCCTCGAAGCCGACGATCTGGCCTGCTGCGTTCGCTTGTGGCTGGTAGTGGAGGAACAACTCGTTGCCTGCGAATGCCGAACGCAGATCCTGCTCAAGGGCACGACGTACGCGCACCTTATGGTCCATGTCGGCCTCGAACATGCGAAAAACGCCGCGACCATCTGCTCTGGCCCGATCCAGGGCGGCGTGCGCGTTGCTCAAGAGAGCCGTGACGTCGGTCGCGTCATTGGGATAAAAGGCCATGCCGATGCTCAGTCCGACACGCAATGCACGTCCGTCCAAATCGAAAGCATCGGCCATCGCCGCCAGCAGGCGGTCGGCCAGCGCTATGGCCGCATCCGGATGTGGGCCGTTGTCGATGACTATGGTGAAGCCGCTGCCGCTGGTGCGCGCCAGGAAGCTCTCGTCCGCGGCATCCGCCAGCCGTGCTGCCACCTGTCGAAGCAGCGCGTCTGCGGTCGCGGGCCCGAAGACGTCGTTTATCTCTTTGAATCCATCGACATCGATACGCAGGACACCAAAGCATTCCCGCCCGGATGTCGCTCGTTCGAGCTTGCCTTCGAGACTCCGCATGAGGGCGGTCCGGTTGGGCAAATCCGTCAGCCCGTCATGCGTGGTTAGATACTCGATCCGCGCCGCATCCCGCTTCATCCTGCTGATGTCGGAAATGCTGCCGACGACACAATGCGCGCCATTCGGCAATCTCGCCCGGGCCTTGCGCGTCACCAGCGTCCTGATTTCTCCATCCGGCCCCCGGATGAACTCTTCATTCTCATTTATCTCGCCGGTCTCAAGCACCAGCCGGTCAATCCGCTGGAACACATCCACTTGTTCTCTGGGAACGAAATCATAGTCGGTCCTGCCGATCAGGTCATCATGGGAATGACCCATGAAATCGCACATGCTGCTATTCAACAAGAGAAAGCGAGATTGTTCATCCTTAACAAAAATCGGATGCGGCACCGCATCGAGCACAAGGCGCAACGCATCGGCGTCGCGCTTTGAGAACGACTTGGTCATCAGTTCGACAGGAAGATCAGCCGACATTCCGCGACTCGCATCTGGTGAAGCCGGGACGTTCTACCGGATTAACTCTTACCTGCCCGTAATGATATATGGACAATTTTAATTAAGCAGTTGGCACGAAAGTTAATGGCATCTCAGTACTTCGCCCAAAACCAAAAAGCGGCACTATTATACTGCGATCTCGAGCCGCTTTATCCTACTTCTCAGTATCGCGATCGACGAATTTGTGAAAGCGGCTGATCTTCCCATCGGAAGTCTTGTCTTGATAGAGAAATGCCAGTTTCTCGCGATCGAACTTTTGAAAGAAATCGTCCCACGACACGTTCTTCAGACTTTCGTCCTTAGGATCGAAATCAAGCCGCAATATTCCTGCCCCTCCGTCTTCCGATGTGGCTTTAACTGTCGCAGGATGTCCTCCGCGCTCATCGGCCCAACGGCGGATTTTCGAGTGATTAGTAGTAACCTTCGCTTCGCTCATCGCTTCGCTCCGGGGGTCTCTTTAAATAGGCAATGGGACCAAAGAGTTCCCCTCGTGCGGGGAATGGCCTATGCATTAACGCCGAGCATGCCGGGGCTGTTCCGCTATTTGATATCCATCTGGGATCCTCGAGGGAGCTAACCCAGACAAAACTGCGGAGCTAACTCTTCTTGAACGAGTAAGACCTAGGTGAAAAAGTGCCGCCTAAGGCAATGTCGGCAAAATCAACCTTGGGAGGCCGGCATTTCTACGTTTGTCCCCTCAAGCAACGCCAGCAATCCCTTCATAATATCGATCGGCCGTGGCGGGCAGCCTGGCACATGCAGGTCGACCGGGACGACGGCAGAGACGCCGCCAACGACCGCGTAGCTGCCGGCAAAGCAGCCGCCGTCGCGGGCACAGTCGCCAATCGCGACTACCCATTTCGGCGAGGGGGTCGCGTTGTAGGTCCGCTCAAGTGCCTCCTTCATGTTCATGGTCACCGGTCCGGTGACCATGAGAACGTCGGCATGGCGCGGCGAGGCGACGAAGCGCAGCCCGAAGCGCTCGATATCATAGTAGGCA
>VAZZ01000496.1:0-906 GCA_005884715.1 Alphaproteobacteria bacterium
CGGCGAAGGATGTCGCATCGCTGTTCGATGCCGATTTCATCAAAGGCGGCAAGCACCGCCTCTGTCATGGCCTCACCGAAGAGATCGATTATCTCAAGCGGCAGGAGCGTCTCACTTTCGCCCGCTGCGGCATCACCGACCCTTTGTCGATCGACGACTATGTCGCGCATGGCGGTTTCGCCGGCCTCACGGCGGCGCTTAAAAAATCGGGTGCCGACATCGTCAAGGATGTCACCGACTCAGGCCTGCGCGGCCGCGGTGGCGCCGGCTTCCCGACCGGCATCAAATGGAAGACCGTCCTCGATGCCAGGGCCGATCAGAAATATGTCTGCTGCAATGCCGATGAGGGCGACAGCGGCACTTTCGCCGACCGCATGCTGATGGAAGGTGATCCCTTCACGCTGATCGAAGGCATGACGATTGCCGGCATCGCGACGGGTGCGACGAAGGGCTTGATCTATATCCGCTCCGAATATCCCCAGGCCATCGGCAAGATGAAGCAGGCGATCGCCAACGCCACTGCTTCGCGCTGGCTGGGCGACAATGTGCAGGGCTCGGACAAGTCCTTCACACTTGTCGTGCGGACCGGTGCCGGCGCCTATATCTGCGGTGAAGAGACCTCCATGCTCGACAGCCTCGAAGGCAAGCGCGGCATGGTGCGCCCGAAACCGCCGATCCCGGCGATTGAGGGCCTGTTCGGCAAGCCGACCGTCATCAACAATGTGCTGAGCTTCGCCGCGGTGCCTGACATCTTGAGCAAAGGCGCCGAGTTCTACAGGAATTATGGCATGGGCCGCTCGCGCGGCACGCTGCCTTTCCAGCTCGCCGGCAATATCAAGCAGGGCGGCCTGGTCGAGAAAGCTTTCGGCATCACCTTGCGCGAACTGTTCGAAGGCTTCGGCGGCG
>VAZZ01000496.1:1111-5015 GCA_005884715.1 Alphaproteobacteria bacterium
TCCCCGCTTCGCAATTCGACATGCCGATGGATTATGAGATCTTCGCCGCCAATGGCGCGATGGTGGGCCATGGCGGCCTGGTGGTTTTCGACGACACGGTCGACATGGCGCGCCAGGCGCGTTTCGCCATGGAATTCTGTTCGATCGAATCCTGCGGCAAGTGCACGCCCTGCCGCATCGGTGCTGTGCGCGGCGTCGAGGTGATCGACAAGATCATCGCCGGCATCGAACGCGACAAGAATCTGATCGTGCTCGACGATCTGTGCCAGACGATGACCGACGGCTCGCTCTGCGCCATGGGCGGGTTGACGCCCATGCCGGAGCAAAGTGCCGTCAAGCATTTTCCTGAAGATTTCGACCGGCCTCCCGTGGCCAAGGCCGCAGAATAGGAGAGAGCGAAATGACGACGCTCATCAAGGAAATCGACTACGGCACGCCCAAGTCGGACAGTGCCAAAATGGTGACCCTCGAAATCGACGGGCAGGCGATCAGCGTGCCCGAGGGCACCTCGATCATGCGCGCCGCAATGGAGCTCGGCACCCAGATCCCGAAACTCTGCGCCACCGATTCGATGAAGAGCTTCGGCTCCTGCCGCTTGTGTCTCGTCGAGATCGAAGGACGCAAGGGAACGCCGGCTTCCTGCACCACACCGGTGGCAGCGGGCATCAAAGTCAAGACCCAGACCGATCATCTGGCTGAGCTGCGCCGGGGTGTGATGGAGCTTTATATCTCCGACCATCCGCTCGATTGCCTCACTTGCGCCGCCAATGGCGACTGCGAATTGCAGGACATGGCGGGAGCGGTGGGCCTGCGCGAAGTACGCTACGGTTACGAGGGCGACAATCACGTCTTCGCCAAGAGTAACGGTTCGGAGAAGTTCCGCTACAAGCCGAAGGATGAGAGCAATCCCTATTTCTCCTTCGATCCGGCAAAATGCATCGTCTGCTCGCGTTGCGTGCGCGCCTGCGAGGAAGTCCAGGGCACCTTCGCGCTGACCATCGACGGGCGCGGCTTCGCGTCCCATGTCGCAGCCGGCATGGACGAGGATTTCCTCGAGTCCGAATGCGTTTCCTGCGGCGCTTGTGTGCAAGCCTGCCCGACGGCGACGCTGATGGACAAGTCGATCATCGACAAGGGCCAGCCGGACCATTCGGTGGTGACGACCTGCGCCTATTGCGGCGTCGGCTGCTCCTTCAAGGCCGAGATGAAGGGCGATGAAGTCGTACGCATGATGCCCTACAAGGATGGCGGCGCCAATGAAGGCCATTCCTGCGTGAAGGGGCGCTTCGCCTGGGGTTATGCCACGCACCAGGACCGCATGATGAAACCGATGCTGCGCGACAAGATCACCGATCCGTGGCGCGAAGTGTCCTGGGACGAGGCGATCGATTTTACTGCCAGGCGCTTCAAGGAGATCCAGGCGAAGCACGGCATCGGTTCGATCGGCGGTATCACCTCGTCGCGCTGCACCAATGAGGAAGTATATGTGGTGCAGAAGATGATCCGCGCCGCCTTCCACAACAACAATGTCGATACCTGTGCCCGCGTCTGCCATTCGCCGACCGGCTATGGCCTGAAGCAGACCTTCGGCACGTCGGCCGGCACCCAGGACTTCAAGTCGGTGGACAAGGCCGATGTGATCATCATCATCGGCGCCAACCCGACCGACGGCCACCCGGTTTTCGCCTCGCGCATGAAGAGGCGCCTGCGCGACGGCGCCAGGCTCATCGTCATCGATCCGCGCCGCACCGACATCGTGCGCTCGCCCCATATCGAGGCCGACTATCATCTGCCCTTGCTGCCCGGCACCAATGTCGCGGTCATTAATGCCATCGCCCATGTCGTAGTGACCGAGGGCCTGGTGAAGCGCGATTATGTCGCCGAGCGCTGCGAGCCGGAGGATTTCGCGCGCTGGGAGAAGTTCATCGCCGAGCCGAAGAATTCTCCCGAAGCGCTCGAGAGCATCACCGGCGTCAAGGCGGCCGATGTGCGCGCCGCGGCGCGCCTCTATGCAAATGCCGGCAACGGCGCCATCTATTATGGCCTCGGCGTCACCGAACACAGCCAGGGCTCGACCATGGTCATGGCCATGGCCAATCTTGCTATGGCGACCGGCAATATCGGACGCGAAGGTGTCGGCGTTAATCCCCTGCGCGGCCAGAACAATGTCCAGGGCTCCTGCGACATGGGGTCGTTCCCGCATGAACTCACGGGCTACCGCCACATCTCCGACGATACAGTGCGCGACCTGTTCGAGAAGGTGTGGAGCGTCGAACTCGATGCGGAGCCTGGCCTGCGCATCCCCAATATGTTCTCCGCCGCCGTCGAGGGCTCCTTCAAGGGCCTCTATGTCCAGGGCGAGGACATCGCCCAGTCCGATCCCAACACCAAGCATGTCAATGCTGCCCTCGAAGCGCTCGAATTCCTCGTCGTGCAGGATCTCTTCCTCAATGAGACGGCGGCCTTCGCCCATGTCTTCCTGCCGGGCACTTCCTTCCTCGAAAAGGACGGTACCTTCACCAATGCCGAGCGCCGCATCAATCGCGTGCGTCCGGTGATGGCGCCGAAGCAGGGCATGCAGGAATGGGAAGCCGCCGCCAGGATCTCGACCGCCATGGGCTATCCGATGAGCTATACTTCGGGTGCCGAGATCATGGACGAGATCGCCCGGTTGACGCCGACTTTCGCCGGCGTCAGCTTCGACAAGCTCGACCGCTTGGGCTCGGTGCAGTGGCCGTGCAATGATGCGGCTCCCGAAGGCACGCCGATCATGCATGTCGACAAATTCGTGCGCGGCAAGGGCCGCTTCATGATCACCGAATTCGTGCCGACGGATGAGCGAACCAACCGCTTCTTCCCGTTGATCCTGACGACCGGGCGCATCTTGAGCCAATACAATGTCGGGGCCCAGACGCGGCGCACCGCCAATGTCGCCTGGCATCCCGAAGACGTGCTCGAGATCCATCCGCATGATGCGGAAGTGCGCGGCATCAAGGATGGTTCGATGGTGTCGCTGTCGAGCCGCATCGGCGCCACGACCTTGCGGGCGGTCATCGCCGACCGCATGCCGCAGGGTGTCGTCTACACCACCTTCCATCATCCGGTGACCGGCGCCAATGTGATCACCACCGAACATTCCGACTGGGCGACCAACTGCCCGGAATACAATGTGACCGCGGTCCAGGTGACCCCGTCCAACCAGCCCTCCGAGTGGCAGGTCGAATGGGAGCAGCGCGAGAACGAGCACAAGCGCGTTGCATTGAAGCCGCTTGTCGCAGCGGAGTGACGATATGACGGCAAGGCCCGACCCGACTTGGGCGGCCGAGCCCGCGACGTCGCGGCCGGCCAAGGGTCGTCTCTATCGGATTTCGCCGTCGGCTTTTCGCTGTCGGAAGGCTTCGTCAGCGATGCCACGGCCATCCGCAATGTGGTAGCACTCACCGTCGAGAATGGCTTCTGTGTCGATATCGCGGTCGATGCGTCGGCCCTCAAGCCGCGCACCGCCCGCGCCATCGAAGGGCGCACCGGCTGCGGCCTCTGCGGTGTGGAGGACATCGCCGATGTCATCAGGCCGACGGCGCCGGTCACGAGGGGCTTCGCGCTCGATCCCGCAGCCGTCGAGAAGGCTTTCGCCGATTTGCCGGCGCTGCAGCCGATGAACCGGGTCAATCATTCCGTCCATGCCGCCGCCTGGGTGATGCCGGGAGGCGAGATCAGGCTGGTGCGCGAGGATATCGGCCGCCACAATGCGCTCGACAAATTGCTGGGCGCAGTGCTGCGCCAGGACCTCGACGGAAAGGCGGGCTTCGTCGCCATGACCAGCCGCTGCAGTTTCGAGCTGGTGCAGAAATGCGCCATGGTCGGCATCGCCCATCTGGTCACCATCTCGGCGCCGACCGGCCTG
>VAZZ01000497.1 GCA_005884715.1 Alphaproteobacteria bacterium
GCTCGATGATATCGACGAATTGCCAGTCGGGCATCTTGAAGAAGCCGCTTTCGGGATAGGCGCCGAGCGGTCCTTGCCAGCTCTTGCGCACAATACCGAGCGCATCGCCGATGTGATTGGGCAGCGTATGCATGATGGAAATGACATCGGCGCCGGTTGCGGCAAGTGCGGGAACGATTTCCTCGAGCGCCCAGTCGGGCCGCGCGAATCCGCTGAGCTTCTTGTCTTCCCGGGGCTCGGTCGAGATACCGATCCAGACCGGCAGCCCGGTTTCGACCGCCGCCTCGCTCGCCCACAGCGAATAATCGGCGTCGCGCATCATCTCCATCATGATGAGGTCGACACCGGCATCAGCCAGGCTCTGGGCCTTGCGGCGCATCAGTGCCTTGGCCTCCTTCTCAGGCCATTCGCGATATTTCTTCACCCGGTCGACGCCCGGCTCCATCGGCCGCATGACCGAGAACGAGCCGGCGACCGCCACTCTTCCGCCAGAGGCTTCACGCGCGATCCTGACCGCCTCCTTGTCGATCCTGACCATGTCATCGTCGCGTCCGAGCGCATTGAAGAGCAGCGGGCTCGTCGGATAGGTGTTGGCGGTCACGATCTCCGCACCCGCCGCGATATAGTCTTCATGGACGCAGCGGACGACGGCCGGATGGGTGAGATTGGCTTCGGCGCACCAGGTCTCGCCCGCCATCGGCACGCCGCGGCTCTGGATGTCGGTGCCGGTGCCGCCATCGATGATGATGATGTCGCCCTTGGCGAGTTTGCGGGCGATGGGGGCATAGCTCATTCAGGGATTCCGCTGGGTTGATGGGCTCTGAGAAAGGCGCGCATATGGAACTGCATTTGTGCGGGCCCATAGGCGAAGGCGCGGCCGACCGGACAGGCGCGCCTGGCCAGGCAGCCGCCCGTCATGCAATCGGTGCCTTCGGCAGAGGCGATATGGTCGATGCAGCGGGGCACATCGTAGCTTGTGCCGGAGAATGCATTGACGGGGCAAGCGCTGAGACATGGCTTGCCGTCGCAGCTCTCGCAGGGGTGGGGACCTTGCGAGGGGGCGGGCAAATCGAAGGCGACGGGAAACAGGAGTGCGGCCCGGAAAGCATGCCACAGGCCATAGGTCGAATGGATGTTCATGCCAAGTGGCGAGACATGTCAGGCCTTGGCACGCGTCGCCCAGGTGAGAAAGGGCGGAGGCGGCTTGTCGAAGGGATAGACAGCCCGCGCGTCGAGAGTGCGCGCCAGCCCGCCGATCACTGCGCGGCACCAGTCATCCATCAAATCGCGGCGCGGATCGCGCTCGCGGGCAAAGCGCCGGAACATTTCAGGTCCTGCATTGCCGATGAGAATGACGAATTGTGTGCCTTCCGGCGTGCGGTCCTCTGCCGTCGGCGAAAACCAGCCAAGCGGCACAAAGCTCTCGCGCCTGATAGCATTGAGGATGGGATGATCCATGATTGCGATCGTAAACCCTTCTGCCGCTTGCACAATCTGAGCCTTTCGGCCTTTTTGACGCATTAAGCGGCGGCTTATCTGGAAGGGCATCGATTATTTTACTGCAATATAATAGCGGGAACCTCGCCTGGCACCTTTCGAGCGAGCAAATTCAGAGACTTACAGGAACACCATAGGCGGATTTAGCCAAAAAAATTGCCTTTTTCGATTATTTCACCGGTGAAAAATGCGCCTTATCCTGAACAAGGCCAAGACCATAAGCTGGCTGGCCGGGTTTAAATCCGGCCATGGGCTCCGGGGCCACATTCTCCAATCCTGATATTTCCCAACTCGGGCACTTTGGCCCACAATGTCAAGAGCGGCGCCGCCGCGCCTATTTGTACCACCTCGGATCGCCAGGCCGCATGACCTCGCGCGGCAGCTTTATGTCATGCCTGGACCGGATGAGATCGTCGATCGGCTCCGGTATGTATTCGGGATAATAGGTGGTCAGGATTTCCATCTTGCGGGCACTCGCCCGCTCGACGATGTCAGGCCTTCCTGCCTCGTTCCATTCCTTGGGGCTCATGCGGTTGCCGAGCTCAGGATAGATATATTCCTTCTGCATGAGAGAGAGCGTCTGATCGTGGCCGAGATAATGTCCCGGACCTTCGATGCACACATTGGCGATGACATCGAATGACAAGGTCTCGTCGTTCACCTCGATGCCGCGCACATTGCGGTTGATCGAACCCAGCATGTCATTGTCGATGAGGAGGCTCTCGAGGCAGAAGCCCAAGAGCGAGGCATGCATGCCGGCACTTTCATAGAGGAGATTGATGCCGGTCATCGCCGACAGCGCGGCGGTGACGCCTTTTTCGTAACCAGCCTGCACGTCGGGGAGCTTCGAATCGCACATGCCGGCGGCGGAGCCGACAGTCAGGCGGTAGAAATGTCCCATTTGCGCGCAGGCCGCGGTGATCAGCGCCTGTTCACCGGAGCCGCCCGACATGGCGCCGGTTCTGAGATCGGAGACGAAGGGCCACGGCCCCCAAATGGCAATGGCGCCCGGCTTGATTGCATTCACATAGGCAAGCCCCGCGAGACATTCGGCGACGGCTTGCGCGACGGTGCCGGCAAGGGCCGCGGGTGCGGTGGCGCCCGCTTGTCCGGCGGAGAGCAGCAGAACCGGCATGCCGCCGCGCACCGCCATTTCGAGGCAGCGGCAGGCATCCTCAGCGAATTTCATCGGCGGAACGACGAAGCAGTTCGATTGCGAGATGAATGGCCGGGCCCGCCATTTCTCTTCTCCGCCCGCGACATAGTGAAGGATCTCGAGACATTCGGCGACATGCTCTGGCGCCACCATGCTGGTGCCGACATGTTTCGATGTGCCCGCCATGCAGGCATACATGGTGTTGATATCGAGATCATGGCCGCTGATCATGTCGCGCGCCGTCAGCGGGCGCTGATAGAAATGGATATGCTCGCACTGATCGACGATGCGCGCACAATCATAGAGATCGACGAGGACTGAATCGCGATAGCTGCGCGTCGCGACATCGACGACATGGACGGCCGCACCCGCGGTGCCGAAATAGACTTTGTTGCCTGAGGGCTCCATGTCATGCTTGCGTTCGCGTCCATAAAGCATGAAATCACGGGCGCAGTTAGCCAGCGTATCTTCGATGAGTGCGCGCGGCAGGCACAGCCTTGCATGCTCATTCATGAAGGCACCTTTGGCAGTCAGCGCTTCGATGCAGGAGGGGATGGCCTGCCCGAGCCCGACGTTTTCGAGCAGCGTCAGCGCCGTGTCATTGATGCGCTCCATGTCGCGCTGACTGAGCGGGCGATACTGGCCACCTTCCATACCGGGGCGCACGGCAGCTTCCTCGCGTGGGATGGGCCTCGCTCTCAACGCCTTGCGGGCTTCGCGTCCGCCGCGCCGCCGTGAAACGTCCTCGACAACCGTCATGAAAAACTCCTGATTCCGAAGCGGAATGTGCTCCGTCCGCTGAAAAACCGAAAGCCTCAATCTTGTTGACAGAATGGTGAGAATAATTCACCATAAATTTGGCCCCGTTTCCGTTTGATCCACTTAACACCCTTGTTTTCAAGGTGTTATAGAGGGCCTCGATTTTCATTCTGGTGAGCTTCCTTGCCCCGCCGCGATCTTCCTCCATTACGTGCCCTGACCGCTTTCGAAGCCGCCGCCCGGCTCGGCTCCTTCCGGCTGGCGGCGAACGAGCTCGGCATCACCAGATCGGCCGTCAGCCATCAGGTCAAGGGTCTGGAACAGCATCTCGGCCTCCAGCTCTTCAAGCGCGACGCACGACGCGCCGAACTCACCCAGGCCGGCCATGCCTATTTTCCGCCGATGCGCGATGCCTTCGACCAGATCGAAGCCCAGACGCGCAATCTGCGCCCGCAGGTCGCCGACAATGAGCTCACCATCCAGGTCTATGTCACGGTGGCGCTCAAATGGCTGATCCACCGCCTGCATGATTTCGAACGCCGCTATCCCGACATGAAGGTCAGGCTGTCGACCGCTTATTTCGACTGGGAGTTCGATGAGACGAATGTCGATTGCGGCATCGTGCTGGCACGCAACAAATCGCCGAGCCACAGCTACCGCCCGCTGTTCCGCTCGCTCCTGACCCCGGTCTGCTCGCCAGACCTGCTCAAAGGCGCCAATGCGCTCAAGACGCCGGCCGATCTCAAGAAGCATAAGCTGCTCTATGTCTATACGGCCGAGGAGGACTGGCGCCTGTGGCTCGAAGGGGCGGGCGTCAAGAATATCGAATTATCCGACCGGCTGGCTTTCGACAGCTACATCCTGGCCCAGGAAGCGGCGATCGACGGTAGGGGCCTCGCAATGACGCCACCGATGAGATCCGCATGGGCAGGCTCGTCCAGCCTTTCCCGCTCCTGGTACCGCACCGCCATCGCTGGCAGTTCGCCTGCAAGCCCGAGGACAAGCTCAAGCCGAAGATCAAACGTTTCGAGGAGTGGCTGATGAAGCAAGTCGCTGCCGACCCCAATCTTGCCGCCTACCGGTAGACTCATGACGGATCATCCGATGACCGAAACTTCGCTCGAAACCTCCGGAACCGCGCCTCGCCGCCGCCGCGAGGGCCGCCGTGGCGGCGAGGCGGGCCAGCAGGCAAAAGGGATCGCGCAATTGCCGCGCCGCAAGATCAGGCGGCGCTTCCCGCCCATTGAGATCATTTCGGCCGATGAGGTCGAGGCCATTCATACCGCCTCGCTGACCGTCCTTGAAGAAATCGGCATGGATTTCATGCTGCCCGAAGCGCGTGACCTCCTGCAGAAAGCTGGAGCCAAAATCGAGGGCGAGCGTGTCCGCTTCGACCGCCACATGATCGAGGAGCTGATCACGACGGCGCCGGAGAATTTCACCTTCCATGCCCGCAATCCGGAGAACAGTTTCGAAGTCGGCGGCTCATCGATGACCTTCGGAACCGTCGGCAGCCCGCCCAACAGCGCCGATCTCGACAATGGCCGGCGCACCGGCAACCATGCCGATTACCGCAATTTCCTCAAGCTCGCGCAGCATTTCAACTGCATCGGCTTCATCTCGGGCTATCCGGTCGAACCCATCGATATCCACGCCTCGATCCGCCATCTCGAAGCTTTGCGCGACATGTCGGTCCTGACCGACAAGCCCTTCCATGCCTATTCGCTGGGCAAGGAGCGCATCTGCGACGGCATCGAGATCGCCCGTATCGCGCGCGGCATCTCCGCCGAACAGCTCGAGAAAGAGCCCTCGGTCTTCACCATCATCAACACCAATTCGCCGCTCAAGCTCGATGGGCCGATGCTGCGGGGCATCATGGAAATGTCGGCCCGCAACCAGATCGTCTGCGTAACGCCCTTCACGCTGGCCGGCGCCATGGCGCCCGTCACGGTCGCGGGGGCAGTGGTCGAGCAGAATGCCGAGGCGCTCGCTGGCATGGCCTTCACCCAGCTTGTGCGCAAAGGCTCGCCGGTGATCTATGGGGGCTTCACTTCCAATGTCGACATGAAGTCGGGGGCACCGGCTTTCGGCACTCCCGAATATATGAAGGCCTGCATCGTCGGCGGTCAGATGGCGCGCCGCTACCGCGTTCCGTACCGCACCTCCAATACCTGTGCCGCCAATGCGGTCGACGCGCAGGCCGCCTATGAGAGCGTCTTCTCGCTGTGGGGTGTCACCATGGGCGGGGGCAATTTCATCATGCATGGTGCGGGCTGGCTGGAAGGGGGCCTGGTCGCCGGCTTCGAGAAATTCGTCCTCGACTGTGATCTCATCCAGATGGTGATGGAGTTCCTCGAGCCGCTCGCTACCGATCAGGATTCTCTCGGCATCGAGGCCATTCGCGAAGTGGGGCCGGGCGGTCATTTCTTCGGTGCCGCCCATACGCTGGCGCGCTATGAGAAGGCCTTCTATGCACCGATGATTTCCGACTGGCGCAACAACCAGCAGTGGCTCGCCGCCGGCAAGCCCGAAGCCTGGCAGAAGGCAAACCAGCTCTACAAGCAAGCGCTCACCGATTACCGCGAGCCCGCCATGGATGCAGGCATACGTGCCGAACTCGATGAGTTCGTGGAGCGCCGCAAGCGGGAAGGCGGCGCGCCGACTGATTTCTAGCGCATGAGCGTGAGCGCGATTCAACATGAAGCCATCACGCTTTGGAGTGTGTTATGAGGGAGCGTTCGGGCTGCGATAGAAATAAGGCCCAGAATGGTTGAAGATTGTTACATGCGAAGTTTCGGTCCTATCCCTCATTCACGCCAATCCTCCCTCCCCGCGCTTCGCGCGGTGGAGGGAGATTTCATGCATGTGGAACGCGATTGCCTTGACCTGGCGTCTATGGTGCTTGGGGCATGAATCGGTTTCTCAACATCGCACCCGAAGTTATTGAAGCGATTCAGGAAAACCGGCCGGTCGTGGCGCTCGAATCGACCATTATCGCGCATGGCATGGCATTCCCGCAGAATGCCGAGACGGCCTTTGCGGTCGAGAAGATCATCCGCAACGAAGGTGGAGTTCCGGCGACGATCGCAGTCAGGGCCGGCAAGCTGAAAGTCGGCCTGTCGCAGACCGAAATAGAGACGCTCGCACGCAATGGCGCCTCGATCCCCAAGCTGTCGACCAGGGATCTGCCGCATGCGGTGGCGCTCGAGCGCGACGGAGCGACAACCGTCGCCTCGACCATGCGGATCGCGGCCCTTGCCGGCATCAGGGTCTTCGCTACCGGCGGCATTGGCGGTGTGCATCGGGGCGCCGCCGAGACCTTCGATATTTCCGCCGATCTCGGCGAAATGGCCCAGAGCAATGTCGCGGTGGTGACCGCCGGCGCCAAGGCCATTCTCGATCTCGCTTTGACCATCGAGAGGCTGGAAACGCTGGGCGTTCCCGTGATCGGCTATGGCACTGACGATTTTCCCGCCTTCTATTCACGCAGCAGCGGCCTCAAATGCCCGATGCGCGTCGACGATGCGCAAGACATGGCGCGGCTGATGCGGGCCAAATGGGATCTGGGACTCGCGGGCGGCATCGTCGTCGCCAATCCGATCCCGGCCGAATATGAGATTGCGGCCTATGAAATCACTCCGCTTATCGAGAAAGCGGTTGCCGAGGCCAGGGATGAGAAGATCGACGGCCGCGACGTGACGCCATTCCTCCTGGCGAGACTCGCCCGCGCCACCGCCGGGCGTTCGCTTGCTGCCAATATCGAGCTCGTCAAGAACAACGCCCTGGTCGCTGCCCGGATTGCCAAAGCCTATGTGGAGATCCCATGACTCTCATCGACAATGAAGCCCGTCATCATTCCCGCGGTCGCGGCCGCAGGCCGGATGCGAAGAATGCGAAGATTTCGCAGTTGCCTTTCGCCCAGCCGCAACTGACGCTCGAACCGTCGCGCATCATCTCCGACGACCAGATCGAGACGATTCATTCACGCGCCCTCGATGTGCTGGAAGAGATCGGCATGGATGTCCTCAACAAGGAGGCGATCCAGATCTATGCCAAGGCCGGCGCCAAGGTGGATGGCGATCGTGTCCGCATCGGCCGCGATATCGTCGAGGAGGCGCTGAAGACGCCACCGGCCCAATTCACCTTCCATGCCCGCAATCCGGCTCATAGCATACAAATAGGCGGCAAGTGGATTGCCTTTGCGCCAGTGGGCGGTCCGCCCAATTGTTCCGATACGGACCGGGGCAGGCGGCCCGGCACGCTCGAAGACAACGCCAATTTCATCCGCCTGTCGCAGTTCTTCAATTGCATCCATACTGCGGGCGGCGGCTCCGTCGATGCGCTCGATGTGCATGCCTCGGTGCGCCACCTTCACATCATGCGCAATAAGGTCAGGCTCTCCGACAAGATCCTCTATACGATCTCGACCGGGCGCGCCCGATTATTCGACGGCATGGAGATCGCCCGTATGGCGCGCGGCCTCACTAAGGAGCAGTTCCTCAAGGAACCATCCTGCTACACGGTCATCAACACCAACTCGCCGCTCAAGCTCGATGATCCGATGGGCATGGGCATCATCGAGATGGCGCGTCACAATCAGGTCGTCGTCTGCACGCCTTTCACGCTGGCGGGCGCCATGGCGCCGGTGACGATTGCCGGCGCCATTGTCGAGCAGAATGCCGAAGCACTGGCGGGTCTCGCTCTGTCGCAACTCGCCAATCCGGGTGCGCCCTTCGTCTATGGCGGCTTCACCTCCAATGTCGACATGAAGTCGGGAGCACCCGCCTTCGGCACGCCCGAATATATGAAGGCCTGCATCATGGGGGGCCAGATGGCGCGCCGCTACAAGCTGCCTTATCGCACCTCCAATACCAACGCCGCCAATATGGTCGACGCGCAGGCCGCTTACGAAAGCGTCTTCTCGCTGTGGGGCGCCATCATGGGCGGCGGCAATCTGATCCAGCATGCGGCGGGCTGGCTGGAAGGCGGTCTCGTGGCCTCCTACGAAAAATTCGCACTCGACGCCGATCTGCTCCAGATGGTGATGGAGTTCCTCAAGCCCCTCGATTTCTCCGAGGACGCGCTGGGCCTCGATGCCATGCGCGAAGTGGGCCCCGGCGGTCATTTCTTCGGCGCCGAGCACACGCAGCGGCGCTATTTATCGGCTTTCTATGCGCCGATCATTTCCGACTGGCGCAATTACGCC
>VAZZ01000077.1 GCA_005884715.1 Alphaproteobacteria bacterium
AAGGAAATTTCCCCGGCCCTGCAGACCATCTGCGGCACTTTGTTCGTCCTCGCCACCACTTTCCTTTCATCCAATGTCTGGACGACCGAAGAAAAGGCATATGAGGCGGTGGCGATCGAAGCCCGGGAAGTGCGCCAGCTCACGACCCTGTCGCGCCTTTTCCCCGAACCCCGGCGCAGCGAATTGACCAATCTCGTCTCCGAATATGCGACCCAGTCGGCGGCCGAATGGCCGCATATGGAAGGGCTCGACGGCAGTCACGAGGCCGAGCAGGTGCTGCCCGCCTTTTATGGCGCCGCCATGTCGCTCGCGCCCAATGAGCAGATGCTGGCCGGCGAATTCATACGGGCGCTCAACGCCGTCGGCGAGGCGCGCGGACGCCGCCTGGATATCGCCCGCAATAATGTGAATTCGGACCAGTGGGCGGTGATGCTGATCCTCGCCCTCATCCTGGGCGTTGCCGTCACCTTGGTGCATGCGGAGGACGCGAAAGGGCGCGCCATTGCGCTCGGCCTTATCTCGGTCATGGTGGCGACGGCGCTGTTCCTGCTCATCGCGCATGACCGGCCCTTCATCGGCTGGGATGCGCTCGGGCCTCTGTCGGTGCTTCAGGCGGCGAAGGGATTGTGAACGGGGCTGGAGGAAGCGAACGCTAGTTACAGGGAATTACAGGGAATATTTTTCAAAAAAATTGCAGCAATATCAAGACATAGCGTTGAAAGGGTCGAAAAGCGAATTCCTGCCAGACCCGGTGTTGCGGCATTTCTTGCGATCATGAGATTTTCCAACATGCCACGGTCTCGTCCACAACTGCAAGGACGGCGTGATCGGTCTATTATTTTAGTGAAATATATTCGTGACGATCCTGCTCTACGAAGAGCGCAGGGTGTCAAGGAGGGCTGAAAGCTCGGCCGGCGGCTCGCTTTCGAAATGCATCGCCTCACCCGTGACCGGGTGCTCGAAGCCCAGAACCGCGGCGTGGAGCGCCTGGCGGCCCAGCGCCTTCAACGCCGCCTGCGCCCTTTCCGGCAATTTATGGATCGATGATTTGAAGCCCTTGCCGTAGGTCTCATCTCCCAGCAGCGGATGGCCCAGATGCGCCATATGCACCCTGATCTGATGGGTGCGGCCGGTTTCGAGCCGACAGCGTATCAGGCTCGCAACAGGAGGCGTGCCGAAGCTTCGCTCCACCTCATAATGCGTCACCGCCTCGCGCGCATCGGGACGACGGGCGACGCTCATCTTCTCGCGCGTTATGCCATGCCGGCCGATCGGCGCATCGATGGTGCCGCGCTTGCGTTCGGGTGCCCCCCACACCACCGCCAGATAGACGCGTTCGAGGCGCCCGTCGCGGCCGTGAGCGGCGAATTGCTCGGAGAGACTCTTATGCGCTGCATCGGTCTTCGCCACCACCAGGAGCCCCGACGTATCCTTGTCGAGGCGATGCACGATGCCGGGGCGCCTGACACCGCCGATGCCGGAGAGGCTCTC
>VAZZ01000498.1 GCA_005884715.1 Alphaproteobacteria bacterium
CATCTCGAGCCCTTCGGTGCCGAAAGCCTTAGGAATCGCCAACTCATGGACCAACGCCGAGTAACGTCGCCTGATCTCTGCCGCCCTGAATATTTTTCACTAAAATAATAAGCCAATGGGCAAAATAATAAGCCAAATGGGCGCGTAGACGAATTCCCTGCTCATGCCGGTGAAATTCCCTGCTCAGGCCAGAAAATTCCCTGCTCAGGCCAGAAAAATTCCCTGCTTTGCAGTGCACAGAATTTGCGACTAAACCTTTGTTATAAAAGCAATATATTAGAAAAAACTCTAAAAAAGACGAGCCAAAAAGTAGCTCGTTTGCCAATATCGATGAAATGACGCAAGGTCGGCTGCTCCTGCGCGCCGAGGGAAATAGCCTACTGCACCGTCCCTCTTGCATCGACCTTGACTGCGCCCAGCACGTCATTGCCCCTGACGAAGACGACGCGGTCGAACAGATTGCTGACCGGACAGACGTGATTGGGCGTTATCCGGACCAGATCGCCCACTTCCGGTTTCCGCGCGAGGTTTGAAATATCGAGGAAGCCATGCTCCTCGTTCACATTGTAGATCTCGGCCTTGTTCATCGACCAGACCACGCCATAGCCCTTGAGGCCCAGGAGATCGGTAGTGAGCGCCTTGCTGCCGGCATCGATGAGGGCGCGCTCATTGGTCGGGCGGCTCACCACGGTGGCGAGCACGCTGAGCGCGCAGTCGTCATAGGAGCAGATGCCGCGCTCGGCGAATGAGCGGTCGAAATAGACATAGGTTCCAGCCCGGTATTCGCTGGCAATCGCCAGACCCTCGTCGCTCCACATATCGGGTGATCCACCCGTCGAGATGGTCTGGCTGGCAAGGCTGGCATTCCCGGCAAGCTCGCGCGCTTCGGCGAGAAAAGCCTCCGCCTCTTTGCGCGTTCCGGCTGCTGGATAGGTCATCAGGCCGCCATAAGTGACGCCCTTGGTTTGATCGATCACCTTGGCGAGACGGGCAGCGGCCGCAGGCGACTGCACGCCGTTGCGCTTGCTGCCCGTATCGCATTCGACCAGCACGCTCAAATCGCGTCCGGCCGCGACGCCGGCGCGACCCAGGCCTTCGACGACGACCTCATTGTCGGCGACGACGGAGATATCCGTCCGCTTGGCGAGATCGGCAAGGCGTCCGAGCTTGTGATCACCGACGACATTGAAGGTAAGCAGCATGTCGCGGATCCCGGCATCGGCCATGACTTCCGCTTCGCCGAGCTTCTGCACCGTGATCCCCTTGGCGCCAAGCGCCATCTGATATTTTGCCAGCGCCACCAGCTTGTGCGTCTTGATATGAGGCCGGTTGCCGAGCCTGAGCTTGTCGCAGCGTTCCTGCCAGCGCTTGAGATTGCGCTCCACCACGCCGATGTCGATGACCGGCACCGGCGTTTCCAGATCCTCGATCCGCTTGGCTTCAGGCTCGAATCGAAAATAGCTCGTAATATCCTTGCTGCTCATTTCTGTCCTCGATAATTCAGGGACACGCCTTAAAGCATTTCGAGCGGCAGGGAAACGGTTCAGACGATTCCGGCCGATGCTGTCGTTGACGCCGGGCGTTCCTGCGCCTTTTGGTTGCGATAGCCCGATGCGCGATAGACCCCGATCGGATCGATGGCTCCGGCCTTGCGCCGCCTTGCTTCGGCGAGAATGGGCGACACATCGGTGATGAAGGCCTGCTTGACCAGGAGATGGCCACCCAGAACGTCGCTTTCCGCTTGCGCCAAGGCAAGAGCATGCCGGTCTACGAGAGACGCCTGAACATAGGCCCTGAGGATCTCGCTCGCCGACTGCATCAGGCTTTCGATCGGATCGGTCACATTGTGCGATTGATCGATCATGTAGGCGGGGTTGAAGCCGGATGCTTTGCGCAACTCCGCATCGACGAGTTCGTTGAAGACCAGGAACAGCCGGAATGGGTCGACCGAGCCCGAATCGAGATCGTCATCGCCATATTTCGAATCGTTGAAATGGAAGCCGGCGAGCTTCTCAGCCCGGATCAGGCGGGCGACGATCTGCTCGATATTGGTGTTGGGCGCGTGATGGCCGAGATCGACCAGGCATTTGGCCTTGGGACCGAGTTCGCTCGCCGCCATGAAGCTCGATCCCCAATCCGAGATCACGGTTGAATAGAAGGCCGGCTCATAGAGCTTGTGCTCGAGGAAGACGAACCAATCCTTCGGCAATTCGTCATAGATCGCCTTGAGCGAGTCCATATAGCGGTCGAAGGCGGCATTGAGATTGGACTGGCCGGGAAAATTCGATCCATCGGCGATCCATACGGTGAGCGCGCTCGAGCCGAGCTTGCGGCCGATCTCGATACATTCGAGATTGTGCTCGATCGCCTGGGCGCGGGTGCCCACATCGGCATGGGTGAGGGAACCGAATTTGTAGGAGCGTATCTGGTCTTTCGCATCCTGGAAGGTGTTGGAATTCACCGCATCGAAGGAGAGATCATGGGACGCCGCCTTCTGGCGCAGCGCGCTATAGTCCGAGACCTTGTCCCAGGGGATATGCGGCGAGACCGTGGGGGTCGTTCGGGTGAGCTGGTGGATGACGCCGCAATCCTCGATCTTGTCGAAGACGTGCCGGGGCTCGCCCGGCCCCGGAAAGCGCGCGAAACGGGTGCCGCCAGTGCCCACCCCCCAGGTCGGCACCGCGACGGCATAATCCATCGCCCGCTCTGTCACCGCTTCGATATCGACCCCGCGTCTTGCGAGCTGGCGGCCAAGCGCCGCATGGTCCTCAGCCAGATGCGATTCCTTTTTGCTGTTCTGCTCGGCGATGAATTCAGCGGAGATGGAAAACGTCATATTCCTGATACCTGAAACCTGACACCTGATTTACCTGGTAAAGCTCGTCGCATTGCCGGCATCGACATTGAGGAAATTGCCGGTCGATTTGGCCGAAAGATCGGAGGCGAAGAAGAACGCCGCTTCGGCAATATCCTCAGGATAGACCGAGCGCTGCAGCAAAGAGCGCTTGCGGTAGAATTCCTCGAGCTCGTCTTCCTTGATCTTGTTCGAGCAGCACCGCATCCGGATTGACCACGTTGACGCGGATGCCGAGCGGTGCGCCTTCGAGCGCCATGCAGCGTGCGAGATGCACTTCCGCCGCCTTGGCTGTGCAATAGGCGGAGGCGCCCGCCGAGGCGGCGATGGCGTTCTTCGAGCCAATGAACACCATCGATCCGCCGAGCCCCTGCTTCTTCATCAGCCGATAGCCTTCGCGCGCCACGAGGAAATAGCCGGTGCCGAGGATCGACATATTCCTGTTCCATAATTCGAGTGTCGTGTCCTCGACCGGTGCTGCCGACGAGATGCCGGCATTATTGACGATGATATCGACGCCACCGTAACGCAGCACAGCTTCACTCATTGCGGCGATGACGGCATCCTCCTGGGTGACGTCGAGCAATGCGCCATGCACCTGGTCCGTGCCGAAGCGGGAGGCGAAACCATCGACCGTCGACTTGAGCGCGGTCTGATCGATATCGGCGAAGACCACGCAGGCGCCGTCGCTCAAAAGG
>VAZZ01000499.1 GCA_005884715.1 Alphaproteobacteria bacterium
GCCTGGTCGACATAGCTCGACAGATCGGTGCGGGCCCGGTCGACCTGGTCGACATAGTTCTTGATGATGCTCTCAAACCCATCGGTCATGCCGGCGCGGCTGGATTCGACGAGCTTGACCAGCTGGGCGCTGGATGAACTGATCGCCGAGGCCGCGGCCTGAGTGGAGGCGGTCAAACGCTCCACCATCACATTGCTGTTCTCTTCAATGCCGACATGGATGGTGCGTGCCGCATCGTCGAGCTTGTTGAACAGGCGGCTGGTCGAGTCATCGACGCGTCCGGCGATCTCGCTGCCAGCCTGGTCGACATAGGCCGCGAGGCCATTGCGGGCGCGGTCGACCTGATCGACATAATTCTTGACGATGCCTTCGAGCCCTTCGGTCATGCCGGCGCGGCTGGTCTCGACGAGGTTGACGAGCCTGGCGCTCGATGCGCTGATCGCGGCCGCGGCTGCATCGGTCGATGTGGTCAGGCGCTCGACCAGCGTGCTGCCATTCTCTTCGATGCCGACATGGATGTGGCGGGCGGTTTCGTCGAGCTTTGTGAACAGGCGGCCGGTCGAATCATCCAATCGGGCGGAGAGCTGCTGGCCGGCCTGCTCGACGAAAGTCGTTAGGCCGGTGCGGGCCTGATCGACCTGGTCGACATAATTCTTGACGACGCCTTCCAGCCCGTCGGTCATGCTCGAACGGCTGGTTTCGATCGTCTGGGAGACGACGATGCCGGATTTCTCGATCTGCTCGGCGACTTCTTGCGAGGTCGCCTTGAGATGATAGACGATGTTGCCGCTGGCCGACTGGAGAAGCTCGGTCAGCTGCGTGCCGGTAGTGCGGATCTGGTCGCTCGAGGAAGAGGCCGCCTGATCGATCGTCTGGGCGATCTGGCCGTTGATATTGGTCAATTCGCCGATGCTTGAACGCAGGAGCTGGACGATGTTCGATTCCATGCCCTGGATGCGCATGCCGAAGTCGGTCGATTCAGCGTTGAGTGCCCCCGTCGCATTGCCGAGGATCTGGATCTGTTCGCTCAGATGCTCGGAGAACTTGCGCAGTTCGGTCACGAATATCGACGACGAGCGCTCCATATGGGCGGTCTGCCCGCTGATCTCGGAGCCGGCCACCGAGGCGCGCGAGGCCACTTCATCGATCGTGCGGGCCAGTTCGACCGTCGTCGTCTTCAGCCCATGTTCGAGGTGGGAGATCGTCGATTGCGCGTTGTTGATGATCGCATCGAGATTCTGCGTATTGGATTCAAGCCGGGCGAGGACCGGGTTGGTCTCGGTGCCGATCACGACGCCCGCCTGCTGCAAGGCGGCGCGCTGGTTCTCGAGGCCGGCGACCAGGGTGCGAATGCGCTCTTCATTGCCGCCAAAAGCGCGTTCGATGGCGGAAATCTCCTTATGGACGATGCCTTCGAGTTCGGAGGCGCGCTGGACCGCATGCTCGACGCCGCCAACCAGGACGTCGACTTCCGAGCGCACCGCCTGGGCAATCGAAGCGAGGCCATCGGCGGCGAT
>VAZZ01000500.1 GCA_005884715.1 Alphaproteobacteria bacterium
AACCCGCTCGAGCCGATCCCCCTCGATTCATGGCGCCTGGGTGCTGCATCGCGCCTCGATCTGGTTCTGCGGACGCCGAAGCCCGGCCAGAAGATCCTGGTCCGCGATTATTTCCCGGCCGAGATCTTCAACCTGGCCGAATTCGAGGCGGAAGGGCCGGAACGCCGGCTGACGCCTTTTGATCCCGCCCCCCTTTATGCCTCGCGACTGCCCGAGGCCGATCCGGCCGCGGCCGAGCCGCAGGCCTATGTCTTCGGTGCCGCCTCCGATTCGATCGCCAGCTTCATCGATGCGCTCGATCCGAATGATCCGATGTCGAAAGTAATATTGGATGATTTGTGCACCGCCAGTCGTACATTCTGGGCGATCAACAAAAAGTCCTGGCCCAATGACGGACATCGGAACCTGCCGCCGCCTCTGGCACGGCTCAAGGCCGGCAAAAGCTACCGGTTCACGCTGCAGAATGCCACGCCGCACCCGCATCCGATCCATTTGCACGGACACACGTTCAAGGTGCTGGGCTCGTCCAAGCGCAGCCTGCCCGTCCATTATGCCGACACAGTTCTGGTTCTCCCTAAGGAGCGCATCGAGATCGCTTTCGTTGCAACGCCGGGGAAATGGATGTTCCATTGTCACATATTGGAGCATCTGGAGACCGGCATGATGGGATATTTCGCCAATACATGACGGCGTTTCATCGAGCTCTGGTGCTGGTTTCCTGCCTCTTCGCGCCGATGGCGATGGCGGAGGAACTCGATTCGACTGTCGGCAAGGCGCTTTTCGACCGCAAATGGGTGCAGGCGCCGGCATCGACCAATGCCGCCGATGGCCTGGGCCCGCTGTTCAATGCGCAGGGCTGCGCTACCTGTCACAAGAACGGCGGTGGCGCGCGCTTCTCCGCCATTGGCGGTGTTCTGGGCGTCGCCGGTTTCGTCGTGCGGCTCGGCGACAATGAGGGCAATCCCGATCCCAATCTCGGCCGCCAGCTTCAGGAACATGCCATTCCGGGTCTCATGCCGGAAGCGCGCATCGAGCCCCATCTCGAACAAGGTGCCGATGGCCTCTCGCGTATGCTGGCGAAGATTGCTTTCACGCAAGAAAAACCAGACCCGGCGACACGTCAGGAATTCCGCGTGGCGCCGCCGCTCCTGGGGCGGGGGCTGATGGCGCGGGTCGCAGCGCAGGAGATCCTGAAGAATGCCGACCCCGATGATCGCAATGGCGACGGCATATCCGGCCGCGCCCGCATCATCGCCACACCGGAGGGCTCGCAGCTTGGCCGCTTCGGCCTGAAGGCGACTGCCGCGAGCATTGCTGACCAGACGGCCGATGCCGCCATGCTGGATATGGGACTGTCATCGCCCCTGCGGCCCTTCCCTTACGGCGATTGCACCAAGGCCGAGACTCATTGCCTCGCCAATGCGACCGGGCGCAGTCCCGAACTTGATGGCGAGGAAATCTCCAGGCAGATGGTCGAGATGGTCGCAGCCTATGTCGCGGCCTTGAAACCGCTTCCCGCCAAAGCGAACCCCGAAGGCGAGCGCCTTCTCAGCGCTACTGGCTGCACGGCCTGCCATATGCCGAGCCTCAAGGCTGAGACCGGCGAAGCATTGCCGGTCTTCACCGATCTTCTCCTGCATGATATGGGCGATGGGCTGGCGGGTGCTTTTCCCGACGGTTTTGCCACGGCGAATGAATGGCGCACCGCGCCGCTGATTGATCTTGCGGGCCGCAATGGCAAGAGGCGGTTCCTGCATGACGGGCGCGCCGCCACGCTCGATGAGGCCATTCGCTGGCATGGCGGCGAAGCGTTGAAGGCGAAGGATCTTTTTATGAATTTGCCCAAGGCTGACCAGGTCAAGCTGATCGACTATCTGGGATCGCTGTGAAGCGTGCCTTGGCCGGTTTTTTCCTTGGCCTTGCCATCCTTGCCGTGGCCGGGCCGGCGCGCGCTAGCGATGATACGCTGAACCAGCTCGTCGAGCGCTTCATCGTTCCGCATTATCAGGCTCTGGCGCTCACCGCCGATGCGCAGGAGAAATCCTGGTCGGAATTCTGCGCCAGACCCGACGAGATGGGTTTCAAGGCTCTGCAGCGCGCCTATCTCGCCACCGCCGATACCTGGTCGCAGATCGAATTCCTGCATTATGGCCCGATTGGGGAGGAGTTCCGTGCCGAGCGCCTGTCTTACTGGCCGGAGCGCAAGAGCGCGACGGCGAAAGGTCTGGCCGTGCTTCTCGAAAAAGACGGTGTCGCCGATCTGACGCCTGAAATGTTCGTCAAGAACAGTGTCGCGGCGCAAGGCCTTCCGGCGCTCGAGCGGCTGCTCTTCGATGAGAAGGCTGAACACGAGATGCTTATGGGCGCTCGCCGAGAACGGCGCTGCGCCGTCGGCCAAGCGATTGCCTGGAATGTCGTGATGATCGCCCATGAGGTTCGCCTCGGCTGGACCAGCGATATCGTCGAAGCCATCGCCAAACCCGATACCGCCAAGGAAGCGACATCGCGCATTGCTACCGACTTCCTCGCCTTCTTCGCCTATATGCGGGACTCGAAATTGCGCCAGCCGCTCGGCAAGGACGTCGCGTCCGCCCGTCCGCAACTCGCCGAGAGCTGGCGCAGCAAGCGCTCGAAACGCGCCCTTCAGCTCAATCTCGAGGCTGCCGAGGATGTGAGCAAGATCATCATGAAGGGCAAGGAAGGCGATACGCCGGCAACCATTGCGACGGCCGCGAGCCTCGCCGACGGGCTTCCCGACGAATTCGGGCCGGCGGTAAGTGATGCCAAGGAGCGCCAGCAATTCTATCTGGTGCTCGATGCGCTGGCGGCGGCGCGCGACAAGGCGCGTGGCGAGATACCCGCCATCCTCGGCATAACAGTGGGATTCAACAGCAGCGATGGTGATTGATCGCCGCCAAATAGTTCAGGGCCTCGCCGCGGCGCTTGTCGCAAGCCTCATCCCGGATCATGCCGGTGCGAAGCGGCGCGTGCCGCTTTATGTCTCCTGTCGCATGGATGCCGAAGGCAAGGCTTCGGCCGCCATGTTCTCGCTTGCCGGCGAGGAACTCTTCTCCACGGTCCTTCCGTCCCGCGGGCATGATGCGACCTTGAGGCCGGCCTCTCCTGAGATCGTGGTCTTCGCGCGAAGGCCGGGCAACTGGTTTGCGGTTATCGATGCCGGCGCGGGCAAACTTGTCGCCACGGTCCTTTCTGCCGAGAGCAGGCATTTCTATGGCCATGGCGTCTTCACCGCCGATGGCCGTCTTCTTTATGCGACCGAAAACGACATGCTGACCGGCGATGGTCTTCTCGGCATCTATGATGCGAGCGATTCCTATCGCCGCATCGGTGAGATCGCATCGCGTGGTGTTGGCCCGCATGACATTGCTTTCCTGCCCGACGGCAAGACGCTTGTCGTCTCCAATGGCGGCTTGCGCACATCGCCGCAAACCGGCCGCGAGATCCTCAATCCCGATGACATCAAGCCCAATGTCACGCTGATCGAGGCCTCACATGACCACACCCTTGCCACGCTCGAACTCGCCCAGCGGTTCCGCGCTCTGTCGATCCGCCACATGGCTGTTGCCCAAGACCGCACTGTTGCCTTTGGCTGCCAGTATCAGGGTGATCCCAACGATCTGCCGCCGCTGGTCGGCACAGTGAAACCTGACGGCAAGATCGCGCTCTTCGACATGCCGGTATCAGAGCTCATGGGCATGTCGAATTATGTGGGCTCGCTTTCGCTCGACAGAAACGAGGACATCATCGCGGCCACCAGTCCGCAGGGCGGCAGCGTCGCATTGTGGAACCGGCGCAGCGGAGAATTCCTCTCGCGCGAAAAGATGAGCGATGTCTGCGGCATCGCCGCTTTGCCGGATCGCCATGATTTCCTTCTGACCTCCGGCAATGACGGGGTGCGCAGCCTGGTCGAGGGCGCGGAAACCCTAAATCGCATTTCCGATGACCGGCTGCAGAACTGGATCTGGGACAATCATCTGCTGCCGGTGAATCTGTAGCAACATCCTCAGGCTGAGGGTGGAGAGGGCAGTCAATAAATATGCCCCTTGAGGGCCGACAGCTTCACCGGCACTCCCACTTCCAGCCCGGCGCGCTGCAGCCGATGCGCCGGCATCTCGACCTCGATCGGCTTCTCGCCGGCCATCACTTCGACATCGACACGCGCGATCGGCCCGACGACAGACAGGAAGCGCACCGTGCCGGCGCCGGCGGCGTCCTTCACCAGGTCGATATCATGCGGCCGCACATAGACATGCTCGGCGCCATGAAGCCTGGGCTTGAAGGTGATCGCATCGAGATCGATCGCCGGATGCGACATTTTTCCGTTCGTCCAGGTGAGCGCGATGCGGTTGGCATTGCCGAGGAACTCGCAGACAAACGGATTGGCGGGGTTCTCATAGATCTCGGCGGGCTTGCCGATCTGTTCGATGCGTCCCTGGCTCATCACCACAATGCGATTGGCGATCTCCATCGCCTCTTCCTGGTCATGTGTAACGAAGATCGATGTCATGCCGGTTTCTTCATTGAGACGCCTGAGCCAGCGCCGCAACTCCTTGCGCACCTTGGCATCGAGTGCGCCGAAGGGCTCATCGAGCAGCAGCACGATCGGCTCAATGGCGAGTGCCCGGGCGAGCGCCACGCGCTGGCGCTGGCCGCCCGACAGTTCCGAAGGATAGCGGCGCACCAGTCTTTCGATCTGCACCAGTTCGAGCAATTCATGCACCCGCTTGGCGATATCGGCCTTGGAAGGCCTTGAATTCCGGTTGCGCACGGTCAATCCGAAAGCGATATTGTCGAATACCGTCATATGGCGGAACAGTGCATAATGCTGGAAGACGAAACCGACACCGCGCTCGCGTGCATTGACGCGCAGCACACTCTTGCCCTCGATCTTGATATCGCCTGCATCCGGCCATTCGAGCCCGGCGATGATGAGCAGAAGCGTGGTCTTGCCCGAGCCTGAGGGCCCGAGCAAGGCCAGAAGCTCACCGCGATTGACTGACAGGCTGACGCTCTTCAAAGCGACGAAGCCGTCGAAGTCCTTGGTAATGTCGATGGCATCGATGCTCATGAATGCGCCCTTTTCCATTCCAGCAGGCTCTGCGCGGCGAGCGTTACGAAGGCCAGAAATGCCAGCAGGGAAGCGACGGCAAAAGCGGCGGTGAAGTTATATTCATTATAGAGGATTTCGACATAAAGCGGCATGGTGTTGGTCTTGCCGCGGATATGGCCCGAAACGACCGAAACAGCGCCGAACTCGCCCATGGCGCGTGCATTGCACAAGAGCACGCCATAGAGAAGGCCCCAGGTGATATTGGGAAGCGTCACGCGCCAGAAGGTCTGGAAGCCGGAGGCGCCGAGTGAAACCGCGGCTTCCTCGTCTTCGGTGCCTTGCTCCTGCATCAAAGGGATGAGTTCGCGCGCCACGAACGGGAAGGTCACGAACATGGTGGCGAGCACGATGCCGGGAAGTGCGAAGATCACCTTGATGCCGCTACCTTGCAGCGTCGGGCCAAGCCAGCCTTGCAGGCCGAACAAAAGAACGAAGACGAGACCGGCGATGACGGGTGAGACCGAAAAGGGCAGGTCGATGAGGGTGATCAGGAAACTCTTGCCCTTGAAATCATATTTCGCGATCGCCCAGGCGGCCATGATGCCGAAGACGAGGTTGATGGCGACCGAGATCAATGCGGTGATCAGCGTCAGCCTAATGGCGGAAAGCGTTAGCTTGTCGATGAGAGCCAGAACATATTCGTCCCAGCCTTTCGCCAGGGCTTCTGCGAACACGGTTACCAGCGGCAGGCCGATCAGCACGGCCATGACGAGGAAAGCCAGGACGATAAGGGTAATCCTGACAGGAAGCGGATCTCGGTTCATGGCTCAGCCGGTTCCCTGACGTTTGCGGCCCCAGGCCTGCAGCACATTGATGAGGAAGAGCACGAGCAGGGAGGCCATCAGCATTGCGACCGCGATGGCGGTGGCCTGTTCATATTCGAACTCTTCCAGCTTGATGACGATGAGGAGCGGTGCGATCTCCGATACCATCGGCAGGTTGCCGGCGATGAAGATGACCGAGCCATATTCGCCGACGGCGCGTGCGAAGGCGAGCGCGAAGCCGGTCAGCAGCGCCGGCAGGATGGCGGGCAGGATGATCCGCCGGAATGTCGCCAATCTTGTCGCACCGAGACAGGCGGCGGCCTCTTCGGTCGCCTGGTCGATATCTGCTAGCACCGGCTCAACCGTGCGCACCACAAAAGGCAGGCCGATGAAGATGAGGGCAACGAGAATGCCGAGCGGCGTGAAGGATATCTTGAGACCGATCAGACCGAGGAGGAAGCCAAGCGCGCCATTGGGGGCGTAGAGCGTGGTAAGCGCGATGCCAGCGACAGCGGTCGGCAAAGCGAAGGGGATATCCACCATGGCACTCAAAATGCGGCGCAGCGGGAATTCATAGCGCACCAGCACCCAGGCGATGAGGAGTCCCAGCACGACATTGATGGCGGCGGCGATGAGCGACAGGCCGAAACTGAGTCTGAGCGCGGCGAGCACGCGCGCCGTGAGGATAGTGTCGAAGAATCCGGAAAAGCCGAGCGTCGCCGCCTTGAGCACGAGGCCTGAGAGCGGAATCAGCACGATCACGCTGAGCCACATCAAAGTGAGACCGAGCGTGATTCCGAAGCCCGGGATCACGCTCGGCTTGCGCCAGAGTCTGGTGGGAGAAGTCACTGTGATATGGCGCCCAAGGAAAAAAGGGGTGGGACCGCGTGCTCTTCACCCTCGCCCCCTACGGGGGAGAGGGAGGGACCCAATGCGACCCTCTCCCCCGTCGGGGGAGAGGGGATTTCTGCAAGGGAGAGAGAATGAAACATGTCCGCAAGCTGCCTCAATTGGTCGGTTTGTAGATCTGGTCGAAGATGCCGCCATCGGCGAAATGTGTCTCCTGCGCCTTCTTCCAGCCGTCGAATTCGTCATCGATGGTGAAGAGGGAAATCTTGGGGAAGCTATCCTTGTACTTCGCAGCGACCGCTGCGTCGCGTGGTCGGTAGGAGTTCCTCGCCACGATCTCTTGCGCCTCCGGCGAATAAAGGAAGTTCAGATAGGCTTCCGCCTGCTTGCGGGTGCCCTTCGCATCGACGACCTTGTCGACCACGGCGACCGGTGGCTCAGCGAGGATACTTTCGCTCGGCGCCACGATCTCGAATTTATCGCTGCCGAATTCCTTGAGCGCCAGGAAGGCTTCGTTCTCCCAGGCGAGCAGGACATCGCCGATGCCGCGTTCGACGAAGGTCACGGTCGAACCGCGCGCGCCGGTGTCGAGTACCGGCACATTGTGATAGAGATCGGCGACGAAATTGCGTGCCGCGGTCTCATCCTTGTTGTTCTTGTGAAGCGCATAGCCCCAGGCGGCGAGATAATTCCACCTGGCCCCGCCCGATGTCTTCGGATTGGGGGTGATCACTTGCACGCCTTGCTTGGTGAGATCGGACCAGTCCTTGATGCCCTTGGGGTTTCCCTTGCGCACCAGGAAGACGATCGTCGAGGTGTAGGGAGAGCTGTTATTGGCAAGCCGCTTCTGCCAGTCGGTGGCCAGAAGTCCTTTCTTTGCAATGGCGTCGATGTCATAGGCGAGCGCCAGTGTCACCACATCGGCCTCGAGCCCGTCAATGACGGCGCGCGCCTGCTTGCCCGATCCGCCATGCGACTGCTGGATGGTGATGGCTTCGCCGGTCTTGGCCTGCCATTCCTTGGCGAAGACCTCGTTCAGCTGCTGATAGAGCTCGCGGGTCGGGTCATAGGAGACATTGAGCAGTTCGCTGTCGGCGAGTGCTGTGGTCGTGAACAGCGCCGACAGAGCGGCAAATGTGAGAAATGTGCGTCGAAACATGATCTTGCTCCGTTGAGAGTGCAGTCAAAGCTTCGCCGGTCCCGACGCTCTGAAAGGCGTCTTGGTCGGCAACTTGCGGGTTGGTTTAAGGTTCCGAAGGAAGCTAGTGACGACAGCTCTTCATCGAGAACAGTGCGTCACGTTCGGCAATGGGGTCGTCCATCAGACGGTCGAACTGGAGCTCGTAGCTGCTCGCTTTGCCGAAATCATCGGGCTTGTCCTTGCGGACAGCTGCCTCGCGGCTGGAAACCGGCTGCCGCCAGAATGGAAGGATAGACTTGAAAGAGGCCATCGGATTTCTCCTGAGCGACTGTAACACGATAATCTCTACCTATATTATAGAATTAGTCAAGCAATAAACTGGTAACTATTTTCTCGAAGTAGAATCAATAAATTACAGAGACTTAGCGGCTCAGGCCATTTGCTTGGTGACCGGCAGAGCCTCGATATTGATCGCGCGCCCGGCGACGGCATCGGCAATAGTGGTGCGCTCGAGCACCTGGCGGGTCGGCTCGATGACGCGCGCGAAGACCTTGCGGATTTCGCAAGTATGCTCGTCCTTGCAGTCCTCGCAGCGCGCATAGGCAATGATGCTGAGACAGGGCAAGGGCGCGATCGGACCATCGATGGTGCGCAGCACCTGGGCGAAGGTGATCTCCGAGGCAGGTTTGAGCAGCGCGTAGCCGCCGCGATTGCCGCGCCGGCTTTGCACCATGCCCTGATTTTTCAGGCGCAGCAGGATCTGCTCCAGAAACTTTTTCGGAATTTTTTCGCCAGACGCGATGTCGGAGGTCTGGGCGGCGCTTCCTGGCTTGATGCGTGCGAGAGCGATCAGGGCACGCAGCGCATATTTGGCTTGGCGAGAGATCATGAGTAAGTCCTAAAGCATTTTTCCCGGAAGGGGAATTCCAGCCTCATCATATAAGTGACACTCGACCCGGCTGCTGCCCGCGTCGCCGATCGAAGTCGGCGATTTCAGAGGGCAGATATCAAACACCTTGGGGCAGCGCGGATGGAAACGGCAGCCTTCGGGGATCGCTTCGGGGCTCGGCGGATCACCCTTGAGGACAATACGGGCCCGCTTTTTCGCCCCCGGCACGGCCGAGACCAGCGCTTCCGTATAGGGATGCCGCGGCTGCCGCAGGACCTGGCTCGCCGTTCCTTCCTCGACGATGCGGCCAAGATACATGACGGCCACCCGATCGCTCACATGTTCGACGACGGATTGAGTTCGACCAGCAGGTTGAGGATTTGCGACTGGATCGACACATCGAGCGCCGAAACCGGCTCATCGAGAACGAGCAGCTTAGGCTCGAGAGCTATGGCGCGCGCTATGCCGATGCGCTGGCGCTGGCCGCCGGAGAATTCATGCGGATAACGCGTGAGCGCCGAGCGGTCGAGCCCTACCATGAGCAGGAGGTCCTCCACTTTCCGGCGCCGCTCGCCGGATGTGCCGAGGCCATGGATGGCGAGCGGCTCGGCGATGATCCGGGCCACGGTCATGCGCGGGTCGAGCGAGGCGAAGGGATCCTGGAAGACGATCTGCATGTCGCGCCGCCGCCGCCGGAGGCTCGTGGCATCGAGCGCCAGGATGTTTTCGCCATCGAACGTGACGCGTCCCGCGGTCGGCTCTATGAGCCTGAGGAGGAGGCGCGCCAGG
>VAZZ01000501.1 GCA_005884715.1 Alphaproteobacteria bacterium
GCCGCTCCTGGCGCTGGCGTTGAAAACCGCCTCGCTTGCCCGCGTCGCCGAGACCATCGCCGAGGTCTATCTCGGCCGCGATGCCGGCGAGCGCGTGCTTTCCGGGCGCATCGTGCGCGGCATCGCCGACCGCATCCATGCGGTGCTGTGGTATTCGGACTTGCGCGATTTCACCACCATCACCGATGCATCACCACCCGATGAAGTGATCCCGCTCCTCAATGACTATGCCGATGCGGTGATCTCGGCCATTCATGACAAGGGCGGCGATGTGCTGAAGCTGATCGGCGACGGGACGCTCGCCATCTTCGGCGGCGCCGATCCGCAAGAGACCTGCCGGCGCGCTTTGCTGGCCGAGGCCAAGATGCGAAGGCGGATCGCCGAGGTGAATGAAAGGCGCAAGGCGGAAGGCCGCGCCGTCACCGGCGTCAATCTCGGTCTTCATATCGGCGATGTCTTCTATGGCAATATCGGCTCGACCACGCGGCTTGATTTCACCGTCGTAGGCCCCGCGGTGAACGAGGTCAGCCGCATCGTGGCGCTGTGCCGCTCGGTCGACCGCGATATTCTTCTCTCGTCGGACTTCAGGGACGCAACGCCCGAGCCCGAACGGTCCCGCTTCGTCTCGATCGGCCGCTTCGCGCTCAGGGGCGTCAGCCGGGCGCGGGATCTCTATACGATCGATCCGGAGCTGGTGCGGGGATGAAACGGCCGCGATCAGCCTCTTTTTGTGGAACATTGCCGGAAAGAAAACCCTTGAGCTGAGCTCGCCATGAGCTTCAAGGACGCGCGCGCCTTCGACCATGGCCGCGATACGCATCACCTGGATTCCGGCCCGACGAACCGGATGCAAAAATATGTGATCGGCGAAATGTGCAAGCGGGGAAGCCGCTTTCCAGTTTGATGCATCTTGGCCCCAGCAACCCCCTTCCCCCCTCCCTCGCCTTGGTCTAATCCTTCCCCCGTCATGACCCGCGCCCTCCTTGCCATCCTCATCATTTCCGGCCTCCTCGCCGGCTGCGGCGTCAATGGCAAGCCCGAGAAGCCGGAAGGCAAAAAATCGAACGAGCCTATCGTTCTCGATCCCCTGATCAAGTGATGCAGAGCATGATGGGATCGAGCCAATTTATTTCCCCTCACCCTGAGGTGCGACCCCGGCCTCAGGCCGGGGGAGCCTCGAAGGGTGTGCTGCAGCATTCTCGCTTTATCCTGATGGATGCTTCGAGGGCCGCTTCGCGGCCACCTCAGCATGAGGGATGTTGAGAACGCCCCCATGCATCATTTCGCCTACAAAGAGGGCCATCTCCATGCCGAGGAGGTGAGCCTCAGGGACATCGCCGAGGAAGTGGGCACTCCCTTCTATTGCTATTCGACCGCGACGCTCGAGCGCCATTACCGCGTCTATGACGAGGCCTTCCAGGGCCAGGACCACGCCATCTGCTATTCGATGAAAGCCAATTCCAACCAGGCGGTGGTGAAGACCCTGGTCGATCTGGGCTCCGGCATCGACGTCGTCTCGGAAGGCGAATTGCGCCGTGCCCTGGCTCTCGGCGTGCCCGGCCGCAAGATCGTCTTTTCCGGCATCGGCAAGACGGCGCGGGAAATGGCCTACGCGCTGAAGGAGCGCATCGCCTGTTTCAATGTCGAATCCGAGCCCGAGCTCGATCTTCTGGGAAGCGTCGCGACGCGGCTTGGCATGCGCGCCACCGTATCGTTCCGCGTCAATCCCGATGTCGATGCGAAAACCCACGCCAAGATCACGACCGGAAAGGCCGAGAACAAATTCGGCATCGCCTATTCGGACGCCAAGCGCATCTATGCCAAGGCGAGGGCGCTCGAAGGCATCGAGGTCTCGGGGATAGATACCCATATCGGCAGCCAGATCACCGAGCTCGCCCCCTTCGAGGCGGCCTTCACGCGCATCGCCGAGCTGACCCGCGAGCTCAAGAACGAAGGCCATGACATCCGCCATATCGACCTCGGCGGCGGGCTCGGCGTTCCCTATCGCGGCACCAATGATGTGCCGCCGCATCCCGATGAATATGCGGCGATGGTGAAGCGCACGCTTGGGCCGCTCGGCTGCAGGCTGGTGCTGGAGCCCGGGCGGATGATCGCCGGCAATGCCGGCATCCTCGTCTCGCGCGTCATCTATGTGAAGAAGGGCTCGGCCAAGAGCTTCGTCATCCAGGATGGGGCGATGAACGACCTGATCCGCCCTACCCTCTATGACGCCTGGCATGAGATCATTCCCGTCACCGAACCACTCAGCGGACGCGAATTCGTGGCCGATGTGGTGGGCCCGATTTGCGAGACCGGCGATTATTTCGCCCTCGACCGCAAGATGCCGGAAGTGGAAGCGGGCGATCTTCTCGCGGTGATGACGGCGGGCGCTTACGGGGCGGCGCAGTCCGGCACCTACAATTCTCGTCCGCTCATCGCCGAGGTGCTGGTCAAGGGCTCGAAATTCGACCTGGTGCGGCCGCGCCAGACCTATGAGGAACTGATCGGCCTCGACCATATCGCCTCCTGGCAGGAGAAGAGGCGAAAATAGTGCCCAGTTTTTCACCCTCTCCCGCGCTTGAGCAGATGGCCGAAGGTCGGGTGAGGGCCATTCGTTGAGCTCTCGTTGAGGCCTATGCGCATTTTCACGAAGGTACACCCTCGTTGTAACCGCCGTTCTTAGGCCGCCAAGCAGGGGTGTAGCTCCCCCTTGTTGACGCGATGTAGGTGGGATCATGATTACCAAGGGCGCGAAGAGCGACA
>VAZZ01000502.1:0-5970 GCA_005884715.1 Alphaproteobacteria bacterium
CGCCGCCGCTATCCGCCCGCCTTCACGCATGAGATGGTCTCCGCCGCGAAAACGCGAGGCGCAGGCGAAGCCAAAATATCGTCATCCCGGCGAAAGCCGGGCCCCCCTGAATAGAATCAACCGGGTGGCGCTGCTCGCGTGGAAAGAATTTAATAGGTCCCGGCTTTCGCCGGGATGACGGGCAATGGATGGGTTCCGCCGCCAGCGCGGCGGTCATCCCTGCCTCTGATAGTTCGGCGCCTCGCGCGTCACCATCACGTCATGCGGGTGGCTTTCCCGCAAGCCTGCATTGGTGATGCGGATGAACTGGGCGCGGCTCTGAAGCTCTGCGATGGTCGCTGCTCCCACATAGCCCATCGCGGCGCGAAGCCCGCCCACCAATTGATGCAACACGGCCGAAACCTGGCCCTTATGCGGCACCTGGCCCTCTATGCCTTCCGGCACCAGCTTGAGCTCTTCCTTCACTTCCTGCTGGAAATAGCGGTCGGCCGATCCCCGCGCCATGGCGCCGACGGAGCCCATGCCGCGATAGGATTTGTAGCTCCTGCCCTGATAGAGGAACACTTCGCCGGGGCTTTCATCGGTGCCGGCGAGGAGCGAGCCGATCATCGCCACACCCGCACCTGCGGCCAGCGCCTTGGCGAGATCGCCCGAATATTTTATGCCGCCATCGGCGATCACCGGCACGCCCGCTTTGGCCGCGGCATCGGCGCAATCCATGATCGCCGAGAGCTGCGGCACGCCCACACCCGCGACGATGCGGGTGGTGCAGATCGAGCCCGGGCCGATGCCGATCTTGACCGCGTCGGCACCGGCATCGATGAGGGCTGCGGTCGCTTCGCCCGTCGCCACATTGCCGGCGATGATCTGCACCTTGTTCGAGAGCTTCTTGATCCGCCTCACCTGGTCGATGACATGGATCGAATGGCCATGCGCAGTGTCGACCACCACGAGATCGACGCCCGCATCGATCAATAGCTCGGCCCGGGCAAAGCCCTTGTCGCCGGTGCCGGTGGCAGCGGCGACCCTGAGGCGGCCCTGCTCGTCCTTCGCCGCATGGGGATGATGCGCCGCCTTCTCCATGTCGGTGACGGTGATGAGGCCGACGCATTTATAGTCAGCGTCGACGACAATCAGCTTCTCGATCTTGTATTTGTTGAGCAGCCGCGTCGCCTCCTCGCGCTCGACGCCCTCGCCTACGGTGACGAGATTGTCCTTCGTCATCAATTCCGCGACCTTGATCTTGGGGTCGGTGGCGAAGCGCACGTCGCGATTGGTGACGATGCCGACCAGCGTGCCCCTGGCATCGACCACCGGAATGCCGGAAATGCGATGCCTCTCCTTGAGGCGCATGAGATCGCCCAGGGTGGCGTCGGGGCGAATGGTGATCGGATTGATCACCATGCCCGATTCGAAGCGCTTCACCTGGCGCACCTGCTCGGCCTGCTGGTCGGGTTCGAGATTCTTGTGGATCACGCCGAGGCCGCCGGCCTGCGCCATGGCGATGGCGAGGCGGGCTTCGGTCACCGTGTCCATGGCGGCCGAGATGATCGGGATCGACAGCTGGATATCGCGGGTGATGCGGGTTTTGGTCGAGACCTCGCCCGGAAGCACGGATGAGGCGCCCGGCTTCATCAGCACATCATCGAAGGTCAAATATTCCGGGATCTGGCGAATGGCCATTGGCCAACCTCCGTGAAAGCACATGCCTGTGCGAAGAGACTCAAGGTCTGGGTTGGCGCTGGCTCATAACACCCAGTTCCATCGCTGGGCAAGCGGCAAAGCCATGACGCCAGGTTTCCAACTTATCCCATTGTTTATGTGGGCTATTCTCCTGGCTCAGCCGGCTAGCCGAATGACCAGCCGGAACCGGCGCCGAAACAATTCGTCACAACGACCCTGCGGAGGATTCAATCTTTGGCAGCCGTTAAGGGCATGTCCGATGAGGACAGGCCGGTTTTGGGTGATTGACCGCAAATCAGATTTACGGAACGAAGCCCCGCGATCGGCATTAATGTCTTTAGATCGCCGGGGGCATCGAAGGAGCTTTCCGATGAAAAACAAACCTCTCGCTCTGGCGGCGGCAGCGCTTCTGGCCGGGTATCTGGGCCTCGGCGGTGGCGCCCGTGCCGCAAATGTGATGACCGTTGGCGCGATGCCCGATATCGCCACGTCGCAGGACAGCAATATCCAGCTCGCCCACCACCATCATCATCATGGCAGCAGCATCTTCCTGGGCTTCGGCTTCCCGGGATTCTACGAGCCCTATTACTACGAGCCCTATTACTATGAGCCTTATTACTATGAGCCCTATTATTACCGGCCCTATTACGAGACTTATTACTACCACCATGTGCGCTACTGCCACAGCCGCCACTACCCATATCGCCATCGCTGCAGAAGCCTGCACCGCTACTGACGGCAGTTGCGGTTTTGTGGAAGCGGGGCCGTGATGGCCTCGCTTCTATTTTTGAGCGCTCAATCATTCCCCTTCCCCTTACGGGAAGGATTAGATGCGAAGCCTGCTAACCCCTAAACCCCAGCGCCAGCACGAACAATTCGGCCGAATCCTCGCGTGAGGCAGACGGCTTCACATGGCGCACAGTCTCAAAATGCTGCTTCATTACCTTGAGGATCTCGCCCTCGGTGCCGCCGCGGAGCACCTTGGCGAGGAAGGTGCCGCTGGGCTTCAGCACATCCTTGGCGAATTCGAAGGCGGCCTCCGCCAGCGCCATGATCTTCAGATGATCGGTCTGGCGGTGGCCCGTCGCATGCGCCGCCATGTCGGACATGACGACATCGGCCTTCTCGCCGCCCAGCGCCTCGATCAGCATCGAAGGCGCATCCTCATCGAGGAAATCCTTGTGGAAGATGGTGACCGCCGGGATCGCCTCCATGTCATGCATGTCGATGGCGATGACGCGGCCCTTGCCGTCCCTCGCCTTCACCCGCTCGACCGCCACCTGCGACCAGCCGCCGGGAGCCGCCCCCAGATCGATGACCCGGGCGCCCGGCTTCAAGAAGCGGAATTTGTCGTCGATCTCGGCGAGCTTGAAGGCGGCGCGGGAACGGTAACCCAGACGCCGCGCTTCTGCGACATAGGGATCATTGAGCTGGCGCTCGAGCCAGATCTTCTGCGAGACGGTGCGGCCCTTGCCGGTCTTGACCCTGACTTTGAGGCGCCGGGCATTCCTGATCGAGCTGCCGCCCGGTCGCGTCATGGCCTTGATCCATAAGTGCCGTCGGTCTTCATCATCAGTGTCAAAATCCCTTCACGCAGGCCCCGGTCGGCGACCCGGATGCGCGGTGCGGGAAAAGCCGCACAGATTTCCTCGAGAATGGCGCAGCCGGCCAGAACGAGATCGGCGCGGTCGCGCCCGATGCAGGGATTGTCCATGCGCTCGGCATAGCTCATCTCGAGAAGCTCGGAACAGACCTTGGCGATGTCTTCCTGGGCCAGCCAGCAGCCATCGACGCGGGCGCGGTCATAGCGCCTGAGGCTCAGCTGGACGCCGGCAATCGTCGTCACCGTTCCCGAAGTGCCGAGAAGATGGGCCGGCAGGCTTGAGCCGGAGGTAGTGCTTCGCACCCGATCGGCGAAGGCTGCGATCATCGGTCTGAGGTACTCCCGCATCGCCTCATATTTTGGCCGGTCGACATCGACGCCGCCGAAACGCTCCGATACCGTCACCACGCCCGCAGCGAGGGATATCCAGGCGACGATCTCATGCTTGCCCTCCCTCGCTTCGAGCCACATCAATTCGGTCGAGCCGCCGCCAATATCGAAGATGAGCGCATCGCGGGCGGCGCGCTCCAGCAAGGGCTCGGCGCCGACGGCGGCGAGCTTCGCTTCCATTTCGCGCCCGATGATCTCGAGATCGAGCCCCACTTCGTCGCGCACGCGCGCGATGAAGGCCTCGCCATTGGCTGCCGTGCGGCAGGCCTCGGTCGCGACCAGACGCCTATGCCCGACCCGGTGCCAGGCGAGCTTGTTGGCGCAGATACGCAAGGCATCGATGGTGCGCTTCATCGCCGGTTCGCTGAGAAAGCCAGAGCCCGAGAGCCCCTCGCCCAGGCGCACGATGCGCGAAAACGCATCGGTGACGACGAAACCGGCCGGCGAAGGGGCCGCGATCAAAAGACGGCAATTGTTGGTCCCGAGATCGAGCGCGCCATAATAGGAATCGCCGCTCTCCGGCCTTCGTCTTGGCGGGGCATCGCGGCCCCGGGCGCGGGCCTCACCCACACCACTTCTGGCGTCCACTTTTACAAACCTTTCGGCCGGGCGCGGGGTCGATCCTGAGGCAGTCCTCAGCCGGACCGGGGCGCCGGCAATCCATTAAGTTGGGGCCAGATTAACAGCTTGGGCGGGGCCGTCAAAGCTCGGCCACAAAGCGACAAAACTGAACCGATTGTTAACGCCAAATTATCCGTTGGACCGGTACTTTTTGACCTTTAGAGGCATACAGTTCATGCGTACTTTTGGCCCCAGGTGGTTCAAAGACAACTCGCTCATTGCCGAATATTCCGATCATTTCGGCCATGCCGTCACCCGGCATAAGCAGACGCTCGCCCTCAACGCCGCCAAAGTCGAGGCCGAGCTCGCCTCCAAGGCCAAGTCAGAGTTCATCGCCAATATGAGCCATGAGCTGCGCACGCCGCTCAATGCCATCATCGGCTTCTCCGACATGCTTGGCACCCTCAACATCTCGGAGCCGGTCAGGGTCAACCAGTATTCCGGCTATATCAAACAGGCGGCCGACCACCTTCTCGCTCTGATCAACGGCATCCTCGATGTGACCAAGATCCAGGCGGGCAGCATGGAGATCGAGCGCCAAGCCATGGACATCGGTCCCCTGGTCGAATCCTGCCTTCTGATCATCGAGGCCAAGGCCAAGGAAAAGGACATCATGGTGTCGAGCGAGATCGACCCCGATATTCCTCAACTCTATGCCGATCCGCTCAGGATCAAGCAGATCCTGATCAACCTCCTCGGCAATGCGGTCAAATTCACCCCTGCCAAGGGCCGCGTCGGGTTCCGGGCGAACCCGTCCAGCGAAGGTTTTGTGAGCCTCACCATTTCCGACAATGGCGGCGGCATGACGGTCGCCGACGTCGAAACCGCCGTGCGCCCCTTTGGCCAGGTCGATGCCGGCTTCAACAAGCGCCATGAGGGGACCGGGCTCGGCCTTCCCATCTCGGCAGCACTCGCAAAGCTGCATGGCGGGAGCCTCACCGTCGATTCCCAAAAGGGCAAGGGAACCCGGGTGACCGTGTTCCTGCCCATTAATGATCCGACCCAAATCCAACCCAAAAGCTCCCAGAGGCGCCATTGAGAGGCGAGAAAAACACCATGCAAGCGGCTCAGGCTACGACAGCGACACGGGCAAAGGGGGCCTCGATCGAAAGCATCGAGCGCATCGGACGCATCGTGGCGGTGACTGGCGGCCATGCCATCATCCTGCTCGATACGGCCGACGGCCAGGACCAGCGCTCCTCGACCAATTGTCCGGAAATCGGCACGCTGCTCAAGGTCGACAACGCCAATTCAGCAACGCTGGCGCTCGTCTCGGCGCTGAGTTCGCCGATGCCGTCGCATTCGCAAGACGACCAGGAGCTCAGGATCATCGAGGTCGAGTTCATCGGCGAATTGCCGAAGGACGAGCACGGCCTGCCGAAATCGTTCCGGCGCGGCATCTCGACCTATCCCTCGCTCGGCAATGTGGTGTTCCGCGCCAGCAAGGACGAATTGTCGAAGGCCTATGCCTGCGATACCGACACCTCCATCCGCATCGGCCATATCCAGCAGGATGCCTCCATCCCGGCGATGGTGAAGATCGACGAACTGCTCGGCAAGCATTTCGCCGTGCTGGGCACCACCGGTACCGGCAAATCCTGCTCGGTGGCGCTGATCCTCAGGCGCATCCTCGAGAAGAACCCGCAGGCCCATATCGTGCTGCTCGACGTCCA
>VAZZ01000502.1:6251-15026 GCA_005884715.1 Alphaproteobacteria bacterium
CCGGGTCGAGACGATCACCCGCGATCCCCGCTATGCCTTCATGTTCGGCAGCCTCACGGTGCAGGACACCATGGCCCAGACGCTGGCGCGGATTTTCCGCATACCGGTCGCAGGCAAGCCCATCGCCATCCTCGAACTTGGCGGGCTTCCCTCCGAGATCATCAATGTCGTCGTCTCGGTGCTGGCGCGGCTCGCCTTCGACTTCGGCCTGTGGAGCGGCGGCCAGATCCCCATCACTTTCGTATGCGAGGAAGCACATCGCTATGTGCCGATCGACCGCTCGCTCGGCTTCGAGCCGACCAAGCGGGCGATCTCGCGCATCGCCAAGGAAGGCCGCAAATATGGCGTGTCGTTGTGTCTCGTCACCCAGCGCCCGGCCGAGCTCGATCCGACCATCCTCTCCCAGTGCAGCACGATCTTCTCCTTCCGGCTCAGCAACGAGCGCGACCAGGATATCCTGAAAGCCGGCATCTCGGATGCGGCGCGAAGCCTCCTCGAATTCATGTCGACCATGGGGGCCGGCGATGCGATCACCTTCGGCGAAGGCGTGGCACTTCCGACCCGCGTCAAGTTCGACATGCTGCCGAGCCATGCCTGGCCCAAGAGCAACACCGCCTCCTTCACCGAAGGCTGGGCGCGCGAGGCGCCGAGCGAGACCTTCCTGCAGGATGTGGTGAGCCGCTGGCGCCAGCAATCCTTCGGGCCGCCGACTCCCGATCTCGAAAACGCACCCAATGTCCAGGAGCCCGCGCCCCGGCCCGGGACAGCCGTCCCATCGCACCGCCCGGCGGCAGCCGGCGCCTATATGCCGGCAGGCGCCGCACAGCCCAGCCAGATGAGCGATCTGCAAGGACTTGGTTCCCGGCTGCGCCGCACGCTGCCGCCTTTGCCACAAGGCGAGAAACCGGGGGCACCACCGGCAGATGCGGCAAAGACCGGTGCAACACCCAGCCTGGCGAGCCTGATGAAACAGTTCCGGGCATAAATGCTTTTCGACGAGCCGACCAGCGCCCTCGACCCCGAACTCGTAGGTGAAGTCCTCGATGTGATGAAAGACCTGACCAGGGAAGGCGATGATCGTCGTCACACATGAAATCAAATTCGCGCGCGAGATAGCGGATCGCGTGATCTTCATGGATCAGGGCGTGATTGTCGAAGAGGGGCCGCCGCAGGCCGTTCTTGATGCGCCGCGAAATGAACGCACGCGCACCTTCCTGAAGCGAGTCGTGCGCTGAAGATTGCACAACGGGAATACGACGATGGCTACGCAGAACATCAGGATACGTTCCATCGTTGCCGCTCCGCTACTCGACGGGTCGCCAAAGGGCGGCTGGCCGAACGAAAGATACAACTTCTCCTCCTAGCCTTCGCGTTTATCGCCTTTTTCTCTTCTTCTGCTTTCGCGGGTGGCACTACTCGAGCAGGCCAAGCGCTGAGACAACAAGTATAAAAATTGGCGAAGACGGGGGAAGCCAAGGACATTGCGTAGACAAGATTTGTAATGCGGTGTTACAGTTTGCTCTGCCCAATGCATGGCCAATAGACTAAGGCTTTGGAAAATTTACATCTTTCCGCTTGGCATATTGGGGAATCGTCTAACGGTAGGACAGCGGACTCTGACTCCGCCAGTCTAGGTTCGAATCCTAGTTCCCCAGCCACTTGATTTCCTTACACTTTCCTCGTCTTTCATTCAGAACATTTCACGTCAGTTGGGCGCTTGGTTGGGAGAAATCGTTCTTCTTTCGAGCTTACGGATTGCAGATTCTCCAAGCGCGGGGTCACGGTGTAGGTAATGTGCATCGAGGATCGACCGCACGTCGCGAAGGCTATGGCCGCTGATGGCGGCGATTTCCGCTTCTGTGCCTCCGGCCAGGGCGAGGCGAGTCACAGCAGTACCGCGAAGATCGTTGAACTGCTTTTCGGTGTTCAAGAAGATAGGGCCGGTTTTGCCGCGGTTCTCATCGAGAGCCGCTTTCAGCGGTGCGCCAACAGGAATCGTAACGCGCTCGCCTGTTTTCGACTACTCTACCAGGGAGGAGCGCCGTAACGAATTCCAGCTTGCCGTGCAGATTCATAGACACACTCGCTGAAACATCCGCTCTCAAATTGCAAAGCGGCAGCAGGCGTTGTCGTTCCTAGCGCATGGCTGCTCATAGCCGAGGGAAGGTTCAACTTTTCCTCACAAAAAGCGTTCTAGCCGCGCTGACGCTCGTACTGCTCCGGACATAGGTCTTGATTTGCGGGTAACCTGCCTATCCCATCAGTTAGGGCAGTCCACGATGTCGCCCTGGACTGGCAGGAAGAAGTGCCGACGCTCGCAAGGGGTCAGTCCGCGTGGCACAATACTCTTCGCATAATCGATAAGTAGCTGAGGTGTTTGGAAAGTGTTCACCAATCGAACGCCATCTTCGCCTGAGATGATGACGACCTTGGTACCATCAGAATTGAATGCCGCTCGCGTAAGTACGGGCCGGTTGGCTTTATCCTCGTGACTGGCAAGGATTGCAATCTGCCGGCCCGACTGCGCTGCCCAAAGCCGCACGGTGCGATCCTGAGACGACGCTGTCATGACATACAAACCATTGGGACTGAATTGGGCGGTAGTTACGACGCCCCGATGCCCGCTGAGAATAGCCGTCTGCTTTCCATCCGAAACGTTCCATATGCGCACTGTCCCATCGCGCGAGGCGGTCAGCAGCGACTGACCGTCTTGGCTGAATGATACAGTCGTCAGTCCACCTGTATGGCCTTCGAGGTTGGCGATGATGCTTCCGTCCTTCACCGACCAGATACGCGCCGTGTTATCGAGTGAACCAGTGGCAACCAATAATCCATCTGGACTAAATGCCGCCGTGCTGATGCGATTTTGATGTGCAGCTAAACTCCTGAACTCAGTCCCGTCCATCTTTAGCAAATGCGCGACGTTGTCGTTCGTTGCCGTGAGAACGAGGCGCCTATCCGGGCTGAAGACAGCATTTGGCAGACCGGCGCTTGTCCTTACAGAGGCTACTTCGGCACCGCTCGCTATGTCCCACAGTTGCGCGGTGCCCTGAATTAATCCGGACTCCAAAAGCCCACCATCGGGGCTAAATTGAATATGGATCAGCCCCCTTTCGCGCTTAAGTTCCGTTACCTCGCGCCTGCTCGCGATGTCCCAGACGAGGATTTTGCCTTCAGGAGATGCTGTCGCAACCAGCTTTCCGTCAGGGCTGAACGCCGCGCTTTGAACTGCGACGCCGGTATTAAGTGTGCCAATTTCACGCCCACTCGAAACATCCCAAAGGCGAGCGAGGCTGTCCCCACCACCAGTCACGAGGTGCATGCCGTCCGGGCTGAACACGGCAAATATTGGGAAATACTGGTGAGGAAGTGCGGTCGTCAGAATTCCATCGACATCCCATAGCCGGGCGGTACCGTCACGCGACGCCGTGAGAAGATTGTTGTCGGTAGGGTTGAACTCCACATGTTCGACCAAGCCGCGATGGCCATTGATGGTGGCCAGCATCGAGGCGCGCTCGACATCCCAAATGCGGACAGAACCGTCGACGGAAGCTGTGGCCAGAAGCTTTTCGTCAGAACTGAAAGCGCCTTTTGCGTGTTGGTCCCAAGTAGTCAAGTTGAAGTCGCTTACCTTAAGTCCGGGAGTCTCGTCGCCGAGTAGCGCACGCAATTTGCCCGTGACGCCCTCCCAGAGTCGAGCGGTTCCATCAAGCGACACTGTGGCAATTAGTCGACCGGTAGGACTGAAGATGCCGCTATTTATGTCGCTCTTGTGGCCGCCGAGCAAGGCGATCTCTCTTCCTTTCGTCACATCCCAAAGGCGCGGAACGTCACTCCAAGTTTTTGCACCCCAGTTACTAATTAGCAGTCGGTTGCCGTCGGGGCTGTATACGACCTCATCTGGAAATGATTGAACATTCCACCTGCTGATTGCTTGGCCATTTTCAGCGCTCCATATACCGACGAAAAGGCCGCTCTGGGCAATTGCAAATGTCCGGCCGTCGGGGCTAAAGCTAGCAAGCGACGAGCCCGAACCTTGGACAGACACCACCTGATTTCCAGTTCGCGCGTCCCAGATTACGACGCCTTTGGACCCTGCAGTGAGTATTCGTGAGCCATCGGGACTGAAAATCGCGGTTTGATAGTCACCAATCAGTGGAAGGACAAACAGCTGTTCTCCTGTCGCAGGATTCCAGACCCGCGCCGTGCCGTCTCGCGCTGCGGTGACGACACGACTTCCATCCGCGCTGAATGCGGCTCTCACAACGGCCCCCTGATGTCCTTTCAGGACAGCGACACCGGTGCCATTCCTGACGTCCCAGATGCGCGCCGTGTTGTCATAAGACGATGTTACGACGCGATCGCCGCGAGGATTGAATGTCGCATATGTTACGGTGGCATCGTGACGAAAGACCATGATTTGACGATGCGCAAACAAGGCCCCATAAAGCGCTGCCTCCGCCTCAGGCAGGTATGGCCGGTCCGGAACAGCCATATTCTTCGGTAAGGCTTCCAGAGCAAGCAGGATTGCTGTCTCCGTGTCGCCGGCCGCCGCGGTCTGTTGCGACATGAATGAAAGTGCAAGAGATTGGCTGTGGAGCGCTTGATCACGTGCTTCGACAGCTTTCTCCGCCGCCGCTTTTGCTTGTTCCCCAGCAGATTTCGCCTGCATAGCACTGTTTTCAGAGAGGACAGCCTGACGTTCCGCCTCTCGCTGGCCCTTGAACCCGATGATTGCTCCAACCCCGGCTATCGCCGCCAGAACAATTGCGATCCCGGCGGCGTAGCGCGTGCGGCGCGCGAGCCGGGTTGCAGCCCCAGCTGCAAGCATCCTTCTCTCGGCTTCAGCCTCCAAACGCTCCGCCTCGCGTTCGAGGCGCTCCCGCTTTGCTGCTTCCGCCGCCTCAATTAGCGTACGCTCGGCCTGCCGATCCCTTTCCTCTTTCTCTTTTTGCGCGAATGAGGACGCCTTGATGTACTCCACAATTTGATCGTCGACTTCCTCCTGCCTCGACAACAGCAAATCCTCGCCTTCGGCCAGTCGTTTCCCGACTGGGAGTAGAAGTTCCGGGTTCTTTTTGTCTGACAACCATCGGTGTGCCTCGGTCTGAAGCCGAGCGCGCATCTCAAGGAAACTTCGGTTCGCGTGGATAATGTCACGGGCGCGCGGCCAGCGACTCAATAGTGCCTCATGCGCAACCCGCACGACTACACTGCCTGAAACATCTTCATCACTGACGAGAAGCCGGGCCGCGATAAGAGCATCGACAAGTACTGCTCCGGCGGGCGTTCCAGCGATTTCAGTTAGCGAGGCGGGGCGTATCGTGATGGCCTCATCGCCAGGTCGAATGGTCGTGAGGGCCCGCAGTATAGCCGGCAGCGCATCCTGAATAGCTGCGGGGAGCGCATCGACTACTTCGTCGGCACGACGCGCAATTGCACCTTCGAGGCCGCCAAGTGCCCGGTATGCGGCAAAGGTAAGGAGCCGGCGCTCTCGGCCGGCCTCGTATAGTGCATCAAGCACAAACTGTAGAAGGGGCAATGATCCGGGGTCGGCCGCAGCCGCACGCTGCAATATATCATCCAGCCGGCCCTGATCAGTCGTTTCTTCAAACCGTAGGCCCGTGGCGCGCGCTGGCTCTCGGATAATTTGGGCGATCTCAGGGCCGGTCGGCGGTAACAGTTCGTAGTTGCTAAGCCCATCTTTTAGTGCCGAGAAGCCCGCAATCTCGCTGCAGCGGTGGAAGAAATCCGCCCGAACGGTACCGATAACCCAAACAAAGCCGCTGCCCGCCATCACCGCGAGCAACCGCACAAATGCTTCGCGCGAACCCGGTTCGGTCTCGGTTGCGAACAATTCCTCAATTTGATCTATGGCGAGTATGAGACGCGCCTGTGACGCACTTACGCCCGCCGTCGACGCTGCCTTGCCGAGTGCTTGCCGGATGAGTGCGGGTGCCCGCTCAGGGTTGCTCCGAAGCATGTTCAAAAGGTCTGTTTCGGCCTTGTCCTGAGCGAGCTCAGGCAAGGCACCATCGCGGACCAATGCCGTACCCAAAGAGGTGACCGCATCTGGCCCTTCCGACGGACGGACCAGGCAGCGCCGCCACAAAGCAATGCCCGCGACCGCGCCTGGTCTGACTATCGAAGGAAGCAGGCCGGCGCGTAAAAGTGAAGACTTGCCCGAACCGCTCATCCCGTAGATCAAGAGGAACGCTTTACCGCCAGAAGCCAACTGCTCCAGCCTCTCAATGCAGGTGGAAATGGCACGGGCGCGACCGAAGAAAAGGCTCGCATTCTCGAACTCGAAGACGTCAAGGCCGCGGAAAGGGGATTTGATCTGTTCTTCAGAAGTTAGCGGAACGCGATAGGCGTGCACTGGTCGTGCGATATTCTTTACTTTGAGCTCGCCAAGATCGAAGAAATCGAGCGAAAGCCGATCGCGAACCTGTGTATAGATCGCTTCCGAAATACATATCCCACCCGGCTGGGATAGCGCCTCCAATCGCGCTGCAACGTTGACCCCATCGCCCATGAGATTGTTGCCATCCACGACGACATCACCGAGATTTATTCCGATCCGGAATCTGAGACGATTTTCCTCGGCTAAAAGTGTGTTCCGCTTGTCGACCTCCAGCTGGATGTCGGTCGCGCATCGCACCGCCTCAACAGGGCTAGCGAACTCTGCAATAACACTATCACCAGCGCTCCCGAAAACGCGTCCGCCATGATTGGCAATCAGGCTGTCTGTGACTTCTCTATAATCCTTGAGGATGGCAAGGGTATTCTCCTCATCCTTGCCCATGAGCCGGCTATAGCCGACCGCATCCGCTACAAGGATGGCAGCCATTCTGCGTAGGGCCCGATTCCCAGCCATACCAACTCCGCGGCAATTGCTGCGGGATCTTAGACCGAATAACGCTGGATGAGGAGGACCTGTCCCCTCGATTTGAGGGCGCAGTGGCGCCGACAGGAATACCGGGGAAAAGCGGAGAAATACCGGAAGCTCGCGCAGTCCCCAGCTCGCGGGAAAGCAGCCACTGATGCCCTTAATCTGCGCGGCAGGGCCTCGCGCGCCGATTGTCGCTAATTGTCCTCCCGGCACTCAGTCATCTGATATGGTCTGTATAAATTGTGCGCCAGGGACAACGATGGACCGTTAAAACCCGCTAAATGGTCGAAAGGCATAGCGCCGATCCTTGATCATGGTCGTGTCTTTGATCGGTGAGAAAAAGCAAGACTCGCTTGGATGATTTGGGCTCTCCTTTCTTCGGAACGTTCCTTCCCGCCGAACGTTGGTTTTAGTCAAGATGCCTTGTATCCGGTCATGCGCCGGGTATGGTCATGGCATTTGTCCTCAATGAAAAAAGGAGGATTTTATCGTGTTTAGTATCAAAAGGCCATGCCACAGGCTGCGCCAGTAAAGATCGTTGCGGCAAACAACGGCAATCTGGCTCAGGTTCATTATATATATAGGCACCATCACCGACATCACCGGCACTATTACGGGTACTATCACGGGCCCTATCTAGGCATACGTATCTGGCCGCCCTTGTGTATTGGATTTTGCTGACGGATTGGCAACAAGGCCCGCACGGGCAGTTCCATGCGGGCTCTATGTCGGCTGATAAATACTTTGTTTCGGCGCGTTTCGAATACGCTATTGCGCGCCGAAGCCGTCGCCGACTTATCCGACGAATGCCTCACGTATCCGAGCGAACATGCCAGGCTGTCTCCCGGCAATCGCCGCTCGGATGTGACGGGCAGCCGTTACGGCGTTCACCGTCGCGCCGAAATGACAATAGCAGATGATCTCATGCAATTGCCTGTCGGTCAGTTCGAAGAACCGCTTCGCTTCGCCGTAGTTGTCGTTTTCCAACCCGGCGACGCGGAGGACAGGATCCTCGAAAGCGACTGAGATCGGCGAGCCGTCGTCGCGCATGGCCCCGCGTGCTCTAACCGGCTGATACTCGGTCTGGTGCAGCGTCGAGAGGCGGCGGTCAGGGTTCCGTTCAAGGAGCTCTGCCCAGCGTTCAAGACGTTCGCTGCGCGACATGGGCTGGCGCAGGTAGGCTTGATGGATCTCGGCGACGATCTGCAGTTGCTCAAGCGTCTGGTGCTTCATTTTAGCCTCCTACACGGACGATAGTTGGCCCACCCATATCCTTCTTATATCTGCGGCCAGCGTAACTCCGACCGATCGTGAAGTCCAATCACGATGATGCTGGGAGGGCTTCCCCCACGAAAATGCGGAGGCTTCGCAAGGGTTCGGCCAGTTCAATTGGCGACCCCGGTCAACATGCGTGTCCTGATCCCTCACTGGCGCACGAAAGCCCCACGGCCGACGCCTCGGGCTCTCACAGGCGCTTCACCAACGGGGGTCGGAGTTTTCGGTATAGACATCAGCCAAAGCCGTAATATTTTGCGGCTCGAAGTATGATTTGGGCATGGCTGTACTCCCGGTGGGGCACTCCTGTAACCGCCACTGTTGCCTGGGGCAATTGAGCGTGGCCCCGTCATTGGAGTTTCGCTTTATCGTAGGTTAAATGATGAACGGGTTGGGCCCCCGCCGCCGTCGCTCGGGGGCCTTCCCGGTTAGGTACGCGGGGAAAGCACTACGCCGTACCTAGCGGGGGCCAAGCAAAGGGCGTGCCATCTCGGCTGCCCGGAGGCCGGCCCTCGCCAAGCGGGGCTTTTTCGTTCCCCGTAGTGACATCGCCCTAAGATTTCAGCAGTAGTGACATCGCCCTAAGATTTCAGCATAAGTTTCCCTGC
>VAZZ01000502.1:15176-16732 GCA_005884715.1 Alphaproteobacteria bacterium
GTTTTTTGTCGTTCCCTATGCTGGCTTCTGACGCCTCGCGTAGAGCGCGCAGTCGAAGGATTTTTTCATGAAGTTGCTGGCGCTGCGTGGCGACTATTCTCATTGCATCAAGAGGCGCAAGGGCGCCATGTTGTACTTCCATAGCCGTGATGGGTGTGGCCATTGAACCCTCCCAGTCTGACCACGGTGGCAACTATATGAGAGCCGAGAAGTTCCAACAAGGAAACAGACGCTAGGCAAATGAGCCATTCATGCTTTTGGCATATCTGAGGAGCCGATCCGGATTGCGTTCGCCTCCTTCGGCTAGATGAAATATCCGCGTGGCAATAAGACTCCTCGTGACCTCATCGTGAATGAGCATTTGGGCACAAGCTCGATCGAGCACTTTGGCAAAAAGATCGAGCTCCTCGGAATTGAATGACGTCGACATATACGCCCTGCAATTTCAATCGCACCAATATCTAAGTCACTTTCTGATGACGAGTGCAAATGGAAGTTCTAGTCATGGAGAATCTGTACGAAAACGTACATTCAAGGCAGCGCTATTATGGATATCGATCGAATTTTGCTTATTGCTCGGTTTCAACGCGCATCGAGCCCTATCAACCACAGCAACTCCCCGATGCCGGAACTTTTTAGGGAAGCTCCCGTTAGTGAATCCGCCCACCGATCATCCCTCAGCCCAGGAGCCTGGTGGCAAGGCCCGCGCTCCTACTGCCCGTCTGAGCGCGGGCCTTTCTGTCGCTTCGACATCTTGGCGATTGCCTTCACGATCGTCAGCGCCTCTTCATCGGTCGGATTTTTGTGGTTCTGGGTATCATTGCCCTTCGGGTATACCCACAGGAGGACGCGGCCGTGCTGGACCTCGATCCAGTAATTGCCGCTGGTCGCGTGACGCTTGATCTTCCACGGCGGTTTGAAGGTTTCGAGGATCCTATCCCAGTCATCGGCCATCCTTGAGGTCCTGCAGGATGAGCGCGATTGCGTGGCGCAGCTGAGGTAGCGTCTGCTCGGTCGGGTTGGGGTTTCTTGGCCATGCCGCCTAACGCTTGAACGCCTGCACGCTCACGGTGACGTTGCCTTCGATCGCTTTCTTGCCCGGCGATCGCCGGCCTTCTGCGCCAGGGACTGAATGTCGATGCCGGCCAGAGACGGCGCGTCAATAGTTACGCACACGGTTCCATGGCCGATCGTTGATCTCTACGATGTCTCTGAATTTCGCCATCCTGGGGCGCGGGTATAGGGCCTTTCCGTCCTAAGACCCGCCGCGTCTCCGGGCGGCGGGTCCCAGGTGGTGTGGACCCGCCGGGGCGCGAACGGGTAGCGGGACGGGACTCGTAACTCACGATAGGTAAGAAAGTTCCTCAAAACAGAAAGGCCCGCTGATCGAGGATCATGCGACCAACGGGGCCCTTCCGGGTTGTGAATGCCAGAGGGTTGTCGGGCCATCCACTTCCGCGGCGTTAACGGCGTGCTCTACAAATTGGTTTCCGCGCGGATTTCGGTCGCCGTCTTTTACCAGCACTGTTTCGCGGTGTTTCATCGATGAAAATGAT
>VAZZ01000075.1 GCA_005884715.1 Alphaproteobacteria bacterium
TGATGCCGGCCTTTTTTCTTACTCCGCCGCCTGCCTTTGCGGCTGCATGATATCGGGAAGCGAGGCCAGAAGTCCGGCAAAGACACGATAGAGAGTGACCTTGGTAGTGGCAAAGCCGCGGCTGCGTTCAAGCGTCCGCTCATCGAGATAGAGTGCCCGGTTGACCTCGATCTGCAGCGCATGGCGCTGATGGGCGGGCGAGCCGTAATTCTGGGTGATGAAGCCCCCCGAATATGGCTTGTTGCGCAAGACGCGTAAGCCCTGGCTGCGCATCAGCTCTTCCAGCGTCGATACGATCTCATCCGCACAGGCGACGCCATGGCGGTCGCCAAGCACGATATCGACCCGGCCCATGAGATGGGGTGTCACATGCGAGCAGGCAGTGGACGGCATCGAGTGGCAATCCACCACAAGCGCATACCCGAAGGCCTGGCGCGCCCTGTTGATGAGATCGGCAAGGGTGCGGTGATAGGGCCGGTAGATCGTTTCTATGCGAAGGAGCGCATCGGCGAGCTTGAGCGGTCCGCGATAGATTTCATCACCGCTGACAATGCGCGGGATCGTGCCGAGCCCCCCGGCGACCCGCATCGAGGAGACATTGGCAAAGCCCGGCAGATCCTCCCGGAACATGCGCGGATCGAGCTCATAGGGCTCGCGATTCACATCGAGATAGGCGCGCGGGAAATGCGCATGCAGCAGCGGCGCGCCGAGATCGGCGGCAAAGGCGAAGAGTTCGTCGATGTAGCAGTCTTCCGATTTGCGCAATGCGTGGGGATTGAGGCGGGAAGCGGTGAGGAAATCCTCAGGAGAAGCACGGCCGCTGTGAGGTGAATTGAAGATCGCAGGCCTCGTCCACTGGCGTGGGGCGAGAATGGCGAAGGGATCCATCTCAGCTGGCTTGGCCAAATCGCGAGGCTCCTATTGGCTGCACAAAGCGGAGTATCGCGGTCAAAAGCGCCGTTGTCCACTGGCGAGACGGGCTTTATAGGACATTTACCTGTCCAGCATAGGCTGGCGGATTGTATGTTGATGCCTTATTAATAAGTAGAGAAAAGACCAGGGATATGATGGCCAAGATCATTTTGGCTGAGGACGACGAGGACATGCGCCGCTTTCTGGTCCGCGCTTTGGAGCGCGCCGGTCATGCCGTCGTTTCCTTCGGCGAGGGTGCCAGCGCATTCGAAGAAATCAAGCAGAGCTCCTACGACCTGCTTCTGACCGATATCGTGATGCCCGAGATGGACGGTATCGAGCTCGCCCGTAGGGCCGCCGAGCTCGATCCTTCGCTCAAGATCATGTTCATTACCGGTTTTGCCGCGGTGGCGCTGCATCCCGATTCGCGCGCGCCGAAGGAAGCCAAGGTGCTTTCCAAGCCCTTCCATTTGCGCGAACTCGTGGCCGAGGTCGACCGCATGATGGCGGCTTGAACCGCAGGCCCGCGCCCTCATGGGTGAGTTCGAGGGCGCGGACGCGCGTCGAGGCCGCCTGCCAATTGCTCGCCACCACGCGCGATCCGATCAAGCGGATCGCACAGCGCTGCGGCTTCGGATCGGAAGAGACCATGCGCCGGGGGTTTTTCCGGCAGGTCGGTATAGCGCCACAGGACTACCCGGCTCGCTTCTCCTCGCCCGCCGCTTGATAGGAGTAAAATCTCTGGGACGGCGGCAGAATCCGAAGCGCACCGAAAGCTTGCAATCAAATCGGCTTCCCGATATATCCGGCTCCGCTTCAAGCAAATGGCGAGGGCGGTTAGCTCAGCGGTAGAGCACTACGTTGACATCGTAGGGGTCACATGTTCGATCCATGTACCGCCCACCATTAACACACGAAAATCACTAGCGGAATTGGCGCCCCAAGCCGGACCTGCACTGGCCGGTTACTCGATGTGTTTATCACCAGCCGCGCCAAGTAATCCGCGAAACGGCCAAGCCGTTATGCAGCCACAAATTTCGAGGTCGTATTTAGTTCAAAAGC
>VAZZ01000076.1 GCA_005884715.1 Alphaproteobacteria bacterium
GGCCATGATGGGAACTCCTCGATTTCAGGGCGGCGCGACACCATGCAGCACTGCCGATGCTGCTATGTGGCGGGTCTCCTCTATTCCATCAATCCGAATAATATAGAACAACACGTTCTAATAATTAGAACACCGGAATGGCTGCGCTATTCCGCCGCCAGCGCGTCGATCTTGCGGACCGGGGTGCGGTGCCAGCCTTCCTCATGGCGCTGCCAGTAAGCCTGCTTCAGCGCCAGCGACACAGGTCCCGGACGGTCATTGCCGAGCATGCGCGCCCCGATGCGCGAAACCGGCATGACGCCGCCGGCGGTCGTGGCGGCGAAGACCTCATCGGCTTCCTCGAGCAGGGCGCGCGGGATCGCCGCCACCCTTGCCTCGATCCCCATCGCAGCACAGAGCTCCAAAACCGATTTGCGGGTGATGCCATGCAGACTGCCGCGATCGGGCGTCAGGACCTGCCCATCCCTTACAAGGAAGACGTTGAAGCCCGGTCCCTCGGTGACGAAACCTTGCGCGTCGCACAATATGGCCGTGTCATAGCCATGGTCATGCGCCTCGAAGAGCCCGGATGTGAGGTCACTCCACTGGTAATTCTTGACGGTCGGATCGACCGACGCATCGGGGACGCGCGGCGTGCTCGCGATCCACAGATGGGCGCCGCGCTCCTGCACGTCCTTGGGGATGACATCGATCCACGGCAGGGCATAGGCGATGAGATGATTGTCGCAATCCTGCGGCCGCCGCGATCCGGCGATGCGCGGCCGGCCCCTGAGCGCCACCATGGCAACATAGGCATCCGAAAGACCCGAAAGGGCCACGCAGCGATGCAGCACTGCCTCGATCGCCGCACGGTCTTCCGCTGGCTTGAGTCGGCGCGCCTGCATGGACTGCAGGAACCGGTCGAGATGGTCGTCCAGCCGGAAGAAGCCGTCGCGGAAAACATGCACGACATCATAGACGGCATCCGAACGGGTAAAGCCCCAGTCGGTGACGGGAATGCTCGCTTCGGCGATCGGGACATAGCGGCCGCGCATATAGGCGGCACCGGCGGCGAAGGAGGATGTGTCCATGCGGCACAATCTAAAGCATCGGAGTGGAAAGTGCGAAGCGGAAAACGGACGCTTCCCCGCCGGACCTTTGTTCGACTATCCTGATTTGAGGTTAGCTTCTGAGGGGTCGAATGGACATTGACGTTCTCGTGGTCGGCGCCGGTCCGACCGGGCTGATGCTCGCCTGCCAGCTGGCCCGGCGCAGCCTCAGAGTGCTGATCATTGACCGGCATCGCGGCCCCTCGCTTCAGACCAGAGCATTGGGCGTGCAGGCCCGCACTCTGGAGATCTATGCGAAGCTCGGCATTGCCGAGCGCGCACTCGATCTCGGCAAGCGCGGCACGGGCGCCAATATCTGGGCGGAGCAGCGCCATATGGCGCGCGTCCCGCTGGGCGATGCCGGCAAGGACCTGACCCCTTATCCGTTCATCCTCATCCTCGGCCAGGACGACAATGAACGGCTCATGGGCGAGAAGCTTCGCGAGCTCGGCCAGTCAGTCGCATGGAACACCGAGCTCGTTGGCCTGACACAGGACGCCGACAAGGTCACCGCGACACTCAAGCTGCCCGATGCCACGACGCGGACGATCACCGCCGCATGGGTGGCGGGATGCGATGGCGCGCACAGCGCCGTTCGCGAGCTGAACGGAATCACATTTCCGGGCGCCCCTTACGAACATGTGTTCTTCATCGCCGATGTCGAGGCGAGCGGCAACATGATTGCCGATGAGGTCAATGTCTATCTGTTTCGCGCGGGCTTTCACTTGCTGTTCCCCATGCGCGGCAAGGATCACTGGCGGGTCGTCGGCATCCTGCCGCCCGATTTGCGCGACAGGAGCGATCTCACATTCGATGCTCTGATTCCCCGCCTGCGCCGCGAGGCGGTGACGGGCCTGTCCTTCAGATCATGCAGCTGGTTTTCAACCTACCGGATCCATCACCGAAGTGCAGCGCAGTTCCGCCACCGGCGCTGCTTCCTCTTGGGCGATGCCGCTCATATTCACAGCCCGGTTGGCGCCCAGGGCATGAATACCGGCCTGCAAGATGCCTATAATCTGGCGTGGAAGCTGGCGCTCGTCATCAAGGGTGAGGCCGGAGCGGGGTTGCTCGATTCATATCAGGAGGAGCGGATGCCGGTCGCGCAAAAGCTGCTCGCCACCACCGACCGGGCCTTCCGGCTGGTCATATCGGAGAGCCCGATGGCCGGACTGCTGCGCACGCAGGTCCTCGCCAGGATCGCGGCCTTCGCCTTGAGTCTGAGATGGCTGCAGCGCTACGCCTACCGTACCGTTTCGCAGATCGCCATAAACTACCGCCACAGCTCACTGTCTGAAACGGCGGAGACTCTGCCGGCCACGGCACCGCGGGGCGGCGACCGTTTCCCGTGGCTCAATGGCATGGGAGATTTCTTCCGCAAGCTCGATGACACTGAGTTCAACCTGATCCTGTTCGGACAGACATTGCCGGGCGCAGCTGTGCCAGGTCTGGAGAGCGTGTGCCGCATCCATTCCATTCCCGCTGATCTAGCCAATGATGCGGAACTGGCAAAGGCGGGGATACCTGCGATATCCTTCTATCTGCTGCGTCCCGACGGCCATGTCGGACTTTGCGGAACCCGCTTTGATGCTGGTGCGGTCCGGCGTTATTTCTCGCAACGTCTATGTTTCGGCAGTCAGGACGAGTTTCGTCCCAGCGAGCCGCGCCGGCAATAGCGGCGAGCCGAGGCGCTCGCCGAAATACCGCCTTTGACCGAAGGCAAGCCGCACCAGCACATTGACATAGAGGCCAGGCCCTGACGAATAGACGCGCCAGCCGCCATCGACGGCGACCTCGCCGCTTCTGATCCGTTCCCACTCTTCGCTCGCTTTGTAACGGTCAGGGAAGGCCGCATCGCTGCTCGAGAAATAGGCGTTGCGCTGTCGCAGCGTGGCGTGGCCCAGATGTTCGGTGACCGCGATCGGGTTGACCTTGATGAGCGCGTCCCACAGGGCATCTGCATCGCCCAATCCTGCCATCGCCTCGCCATAGCGCAGATGCGCATGCGTATACATGAGGCCGATCTCGCGGCCGAAATTGGCCGCCGATTCGGCCCGCCGGAAGATGCGTTCAGGCCCGCCTCGATAGGTGACCGGCCGGTCCATCAGCCGCGCGCCATCGGGAAAGAGCAGGTGCCGGCGGATGATGTCGAGGTGGTGCTGCGTCTGTTCTTTGGTGAACAACCCGCTGAGGATGCTACGTTTCATCGGCAGCAGCGAGTAGCTGAGGCCGGTGCGCTCGTCGCTCGGGTGGAGCAGGAGTTCGGGCCGGTCGTGGCCTGGTTCGAAGATCGCATATCCCGCGACGGTGCCCTCTGCCAGAATGTCGAGGGGTAAGGCTTCCTCGCCACGCCTCGCCCGACGCAGCACTTCAGCGTAGCGCTTGATTTGCTGATAGAGCAGCGCCACCGTCCAGCTCGATACCATGATGTCGCGCAATTTGGGATCGGCGGGCTGAAGCGAATCATTCCAGTCACCCTCGCCATAGCGAATCAGTTTCGTTCCCGGAATGAACTTCTCGCCGACTGTGGCGAGGAGCTTTCCGATATGTTTCGCTACCGAATCTTTGTTCTGGGTAGCGGCAAGCGTCTCTTCATTGCGCCAAGCCACCGGCTCATCGAGGAAAGCGAGGTCGTTGGTCCATTCGAGATAGTCGCAGAGCGCTTTGAGCGGCCAGACGATGACATCGCCATGGCTGTGCCTGTCCTGGATGTTCGAATAAGGTTCGAGCATGAACCATTGCGGCCAGTCGCCTCGCTTCTCATATTGTTGCGCGAAGACGACCCTAAGGATCTGCTTCACCGGCTCATCATGTTCAAGCGAGAGCAGGAATTCGACTGGTCCCTGGCACACATCGCGCGTGCCCCAGGCGGCACCCGTATATTGCTCGAGCCCATGTGGGACAGTGAGATGGATCATCGCATTATGCGCGAGCCACGGGAACGACGTGTCGAGGGCTTGGCTATCGCGATCTTTGCCCTCGATGCGAAGGCCGCGCGTGACATGGTCCCAGTAGCGCCGCGCCGGAGCAAGCATCGCCCGGCTCTCGATGCCTGAAGCAGATTTTGCCGCGAGCGCCTCGGCTGCGCTCGCATCGCTGAGCGAGCCGGTGACGGCGAAGAGGAATTCCCTGGTGGCGCGCGTCCGCAAGGCCACATAGGCGCCCTTGCGCGAAGCGCCATCGCCATAGAGCAATTCATCGCCGCCGATGGCTTCAATTTCATCGGGCGTGCCGCTCACCAGATCATATTGCGATTGAGGATAGCGCTGCCCCCACAGAAACTCTGGATCAGGCCGAAAGCGGATGCGCTTGCGCGCCCTGTCGATCTCGACGCGCCCCTGATGGGCGAGCTCGCGCTCACCGAGCACGAGATGGCCGAAGACCAGGAACCGGCAAGGCTCGCCTGCGACGGTGACGCGCCATTGCAGCGCCGCATCGTCGCCCGAGGCGACCGCATGCACGGTGATGGTGCGGGCACCGATGCGATAGATCCATTGGCAATCGCTCAAGCCCATGTCGAAGGCAGACGGCACGCTCAACAATCGCCAGCCCTCTCCCAGTTCCACGAGGATGCGAAGGCCGCTCGCGCGCGTGATGTTGTAGGGATCGCGCGAGACCGAAAAGAGCTTGTGGAACGATGTGTTGCCGATGGTGAGTTGGGCGCCGAACACGCCATGCATCCAGCAGGTGGCGCAGAGCGTCGTCTCGTCGAGCAGCATGCCCTGCCCGGTGCGTAGAAGCGTTCCATGGCGGCGCGCGACGAGATGCTCCTTGGCCGCCAGCACGACATGGCGGTTGTGATTGCCGTCGGGAACGAAGAACGACAGCAGTTTTCCGTCAAGGCGTTCCTCATGCAGGCGCTCTGCATAGCGCCTGGCGATCTCGGCATCGCTTATCCGATCAGCGGCAAGCGGTGGTGCGTCCTGCAAGAGACTGCGGACCGGCTGGGCGAGGTTGATGTCTTTCGGCTTGAATTGGGCGCGGGCATTCCTGACCGCATCGATCCGTCCGAGATCGGCATCGCTCGAGGCCTCGGCGTGATCGCTCTCATGGAGGCCAAAGAACGTCCAGGTTTCGGAGGCGCCGGGACTGAGGGAGGCTTGGCGCGACTGGAGCGCAGCGCAGGCGACTTCATGCTGCAGTCTTTGGTTCGCAAGATCCTTGCCCAACGGGAAATCGATCGTGCCGCGATCACGATAGCGGGGACCAAAGAGCTGCAGCGCGTCGGTGGCAAATCCGGCCGCGCCATCGAGGCAGCCTTGCATGACCCATGGCCAGCGACCGCTTTGCGCCTGATTCTGCCGGCTCATGATCACCGCACCAAGAGTTTCATCCTGCGCCACGTGATGATCGATATATTGCGAGACATAGGCTTCATTGTTCTGGATGAAGCCCTTGTCGCCCAAGCCGAGATCCTGGACGACAAGCACATCGCAAGGGATTGCCGTCTCCAATGCATTGGTGATCTCGATATGCCAGAACCACACATTGGTGTCGGGAG
>VAZZ01000503.1 GCA_005884715.1 Alphaproteobacteria bacterium
CGAGATCGTCGCCCGGCACGTCCGAGATGACAAGGCTCACGACGCGCGCGGGGTGCGCTGCAGCGGCGAGCCGCCCGCCCTTGATCGCCGACAGGTGCTTGCGCACGCAGTTCATGTCCGAGATGGGCGCGCCCGACTTGAGGAGCGCCCGACTGACGGCACGCTTGTCCTCAACCGAAATGCCTGGAGCCGGAAGGCTCAGGAGCGCCGAACCGCCGCCGGATATGAGCGCCACGACGAGATCGTTCGTTGCCAGCCCCTTGACCATGGCGAGCATGCGCGCCGCAGCCTTCGTCCCGGAATCGTCAGGGACGGGATGTGCAGCCTCGACGATTTCGATCTTCTCGCAAGGCACACCGTGGCCATAGCGGGTCACGATCAACCCTTCGAGCGGCCCCTTCCAAGCCTTTTCGAAGGCCCGCGCCATGGCTGCTGAAGCCTTGCCCGCTCCAACAACGATCGTGCGCCCTTTGGGCCGCTCCGGCAATGCAACCGGCAGGCAACGGTCAGACATTGCCGCCGCAATTGCGGCGTCCAACATGGCGCGAAGCAGCTGCCGGGCGGCTTCGGGCGTCACATTCAGGCCTTGGCCGTCCGGCCAATTTCGAAACCTGCCAACAATTCAAGCGCCTTGACCATGGCCGAATGATCTAGCTTGCCGTGCCCATTGGCAGTGCACGCGTTGAACAGCTCTTGCGCGGTCGCGGTATTTGGCAGTGACAGCCCGATCTGGCGCGCGCTCGATAGGGCGAGATTCAGATCCTTCTGGTGAAGTTCGATGCGGAAGCCCGGATCGAAGGTGCGCCTCACCATGCGCTCGCCATGCACTTCGAGAATACGCGACGCTGCGAACCCACCCATCAATGCCTGGCGCACTTTTGCCGGATCGGCGCCGGCCTTGGCAGCAAACAGCAGCGCCTCGCCGACGGCTTCGATCGTCAGCGCGACCACAATCTGGTTCGCCACTTTCGTCGTCTGGCCGTCGCCATTGCCCCCGACAAGTGTAATGTTCTTTCCCATCTTCTCGAACAGCGGCTTGGCGCGCTCGAAAACCGCTTCGGGCCCGCCCACCATGATCGTCAGCGAGGCGGCCTTAGCGCCAACCTCGCCGCCGGAAACCGGCGCATCGAGATAGTCGGCTCCAAGCGCGTTCACCCGCTTGGCGAAATCCTTGGTCGCGATGGGTGAGATCGAGCTCATGTCGATGACCAGTTTGCCTTTTGACAGCCCTTCGGCGACACCGCCCCTGTCGAACAGCACCTTCTCGACATCCGGCGTGTCCGGCACCATGATGATCACGACTTCGGAATTCCTTGCAACCGCGGCCGCCGTCTCGCAGATAGTTGCGCCGCCTTGCGTGAGATCCGCCGGACATTTGCCCCGGGTATAGACGAAAAGCTTGTGGCCCGCAGCCAGCAAATGCCCGGCCATGGGCGCGCCCATAATGCCAAGTCCGATGAATCCGACATTCATGTGCAAGACCTCCCTTTCATGCCCCGGCAAGCGCAGCTTTGAACCAACCCAGTCCTTCGATCGTTCCAGCCTTCGGGCGATATTCGCAACCAATCCATCCCGAGTAGCCGATGCGGTCGAGATGGCTGAACAGGAAGGGATAATTGATCTCGCCGGTGCCAGGTTCGTTGCGTCCCGGATTGTCGGCAAGCTGGATATGACCAATGCGCGGCAGGAGCTTCTCAGACGTTGCTGCGAGTTCTCCCTCCATGCGCTGCATATGATAAAGGTCGTATTGCAGCTTCACATTGGCGGACTTGCTGGCCTCAATGACGGCAATGCCGTCTGCCGACCGGTTCAGGAAGAAGCCTGGAATGTCGTAGAAATTGATTGGCTCGATGACCAGCAGTATGCTCTCCCTTTCAAGCGCTGCGGCAGCGAAGCTCACATTTGAAATAAGCGTTTCCAAGATTTTTTCGCGTGGCACGTCCTTGGGTGCGATGCCAGCAAGGCAGTTGATCATCTTGCAATCAAGCGCCTTGGCATAGTCGATGGCCTGCCCGACCCCCTCCTTGAACTCGCTCACACGGTCCGGATGGCAAGCAATGCCGCGCTCCCCCTTGTCCCAATGGCCTGGCGGCAGATTGAATAGGACTTGTGTTAGTCCGTTCGCGGCAAGACATTCGGCGAGGTCGGCCTTCGGTTCCGCATAGGGGAACAGGAATTCGACACCTTTGAAGCCCGCCCGTGCAGCAGCAGCGAAGCGGGCGAGAAACGGATGTTCATTGAACAGCATCGACAGGTTGGCGCAAAATTTGGGCATTGAGAGCCTCCCTTAGTCGAGCAGTGCGATAGCGGTCGGCGCATCGCCCGCCCGCAACGCTAACTCCTCGAATTCCGTGACTTTGTCGAGATCCGTGCCCATCGAAACATTGGTAACCCGCTCGAGGATGATCTCGACAATGACGGGCACGCGAAATTCCTCCATGAGAGTCTTGGCCTTCTCGAGGGCCGGCAAAATCATCTCTGGCTCGGTCACGCGGATGGCCTTGCAACCCAGACCCTCCGCGACCTTCACATGGTCGACACCGAAGGCGCCAAGTTCCGGCGAATTGACGTTTTCGAAAGAGAGCTGCACGCAGTAATCCATGTTGAAACCGCGCTGCGACTGACGGATGAGCCCCAAATACGCGTTGTTCACTAGTATGTGGATGTAGGGCACGCGGAATTGCGCCCCCACCGCAAGTTCCTCGATCAGGAACTGGAAATCATAGTCGCCCGAGATCGCGACGACCGACGTATCAGGATCGGCAGTCTTGACGCCGATCGCCGCAGGAATAGTCCAACCCAGCGGCCCGGCTTGGCCGCAGTTGATCCAGCCGCGCGGCTTGTAGACATGAAGGAACTGTGCGGCGGCGATCTGGGACAGGCCAATGGTCGATACATAGATTGTGTCGCGCCCGAAGGCCTTGTTCATTTCCTCATAGACGCGCTGCGGCTTGATCGGTTTCTCATCGAAATGAGTGCGCCGGAGCATCGTCTTCTTGCGTTCGCGGCATTCGGCAAGCCACGTCGAGCGGTCCTTGAGCTTCCCGGCCTTCTTCCATTCATCAGCGACTTTGACAAATAGATCGAGGGCCGCCTTTGCATCGGAGACGATGCCATAGTCCGGCATGAACACGCGGCCGATCTGGGTCGGCTCGATGTCAACGTGGGTGAAGGTGCGGCCTTTCGTATAGACTTCGATGGTGCCCGTGTGGCGATTGGCCCAGCGGTTGCCAATCCCCAGCACATGATCGGACGCAAGAAGCGTGGCATTACCGTAGCGATGGCTCGTCTGAAGTCCTGCCATGCCGACCATCAGCGGATGATCATCCGGAATGGCTCCCCAGCCCATTAGTGTGGGTATCACCGGAGCACCCGTGGTTTCGGCGAATTTGACCAAGAGGCCGGCGGCGTTGGCATTGATGATTCCGCCACCCGCCACAATCAGCGGCCGCTCGGCCGCGTTGAGCATCGCCATCGCCTTCTCGATTTGGGCGCGCGAAGCGGCGGGCTTGTAAACCGGAAGGGGCTGATACGTTTCGGGATCGAACTCAATCTCCCCCGTCTGCACGTCGAAGGGCAGATCGATGAGCACCGGGCCTGGCCGGCCCGAGCGCATCAGGTGAAAGGCCTGCTGAAACACGCCCGGCACCTGAGCAGGTTCGCGCACCAAGACCGCCCATTTGCACACCGGCTTGGCGATCGCCTCGATCTCGACGGCCTGGAAATCCTCCTTGTAGAGACGGGCGCGGGGTGCCTGGCCGGTGATGCAGAGGATCGGAATCGAATCGGCCCATGCCGAGTAGAGCCCGGTAATCATATCGGTACCGGCGGGACCGGAGGTTCCGACACACACGCCGATATTGCCTGCCTTCGCTCGGGTGTAACCTTCCGCCATGTGGGAAGCGCCTTCGACATGACGGGCGAGCGTGTGGGAGATAATGTTGCGCGGTCGCATCGCGGCATAGAATGGATTGATCGCGGCCCGCTGTCATCTTTGGCATCTCTGCTTCCTCCCCTTAGCACTTGCACTTTGAGAGCTATTGATTAACATGTCCAATATATTGTTCGATCCAATCAAGAGGTTTTCCGTATGGAGCTTCGCCATGTCCGGTATTTCCTGGCGGTGGCCGACACCTTGAACTTTACGGCTGCGGCCAAACGGCTCAATATGTCGCAACCACCCTTAAGTCAGCAAATCGCGGATCTGGAGCGAGAACTCGGTGTAAGACTTTTTGACCGGCACAGCCGCAATGTGGAGCTCACTGCCGCCGGGGGCGTTTTTTTGCGTCATGCAGAGGCAATGACCGCGCAGGCGGCGCGAGCTTCTGCTGAGGTCAAAGCCGTAGGACATGGGAGTGCCGGCATCTTACACGTGGCAACGACGAGTTCCGTACTGTTTTCTGGACTTTCGTCGCGGATTTCGGCCTTCAGAGCTCATAACGCGGATGTTGAATTTGTCATTCACGAATTGTCGCCGCAAGTTCAAATCGAGCGCCTCCTGGCGCGGCGGATTGACATTTGTTTCCTGCGTTTCGCGCCGCAGGAGCGAGATGTTGTCGTGCAAAGGGCCTGGACCGAAAAGGTGGGCGTCGTTGTGCCACCCCAGCACCGCTTGGCCCTTCGCAGCGGCGTTAGGATTGCCTCTCTGAAAAGCGAGGGGTTCGTGTTCTACCGACTTGCGGAATCCGCATTTGCATTGCATCTTCATTCGATTTGCGTCCAAGAGGGCTTTGCACCTCGCATCGTCCAGGAAGTTGTCGAGGCTTTTTCCGTCCTGAGCCTCGTTTCTGCGGGCCTCGGCATCGGATTCGTCCCGGAGATTCTCGGCCGGCAGTCAACTGCGCACTATCTCCAGGTTGCCGGTCCTGCTCCCTCAGCCGATGTTCATTCACTCATTCACAAGTACTCGACACCGCTTGCGCAACGCTTCGCTGCGTTTGCATGCAACAGATGGTGAAGGTCGCGGGCGCCCCATCCAGGCCAATTCGGCGGATCGCCGCTCAGCGGACCGGCTTGCTTGCATCTCCGAGGCCGGAACCCGCGTACAGACAGCGATAGCCCGTCGGCAAAAGGGAATCGGGCCTCATCATCAGAGGGCCGGCTCAACTGCCGCGATAGGTCGAATAACCATAGGGCGAAAGCAGAAGCGGCACATGATAGTGTTCGGATTTGTTGGCGATGCCGAAGCGCAACGGGATCACATCGAGAAACGGCGGATCGGAAAGGGGTGCCCCCGTCGCCTTCAGATAGGCGCCGGCATGGAAGCGCAATTCATACTGGCCGGTCTTCAGCTCCTCGCCATCGAGGAGAGGTGCATCGACACGGCCATCCTGATTGCTTGTTACGGTCTTGAGGAGCGACGGCCCCCCATCGAGAGACCACAATTCGATCTTCAGGCCCTTTGCCGGCCTGCCGAGGGCCGTATCCAGAATATGCGTCGTCAAACGCCCCATGCACGCCTCCAGGGATTGCGGGCCGGAAGGTTAGACGGAATCCCGGGCATGCGGAAGCTGCCGATATTTCGTCATCCCGGCTTTCGCCTGGCGAAAGCCGGGACCCAGTAAATTCTTCCCGCGCGTGCAACGCTGCTCAGTTTGCGCTTGCGCCGGGATGACGGAATGGGAAGGCGCCCTCCTTGCTCCTTGACGCGGAGCCGAAAAAGGATTGAAGAACAGCGCCCTCCTCCCAAATCACAACATCATGACCCAATCTCACATCACGATCATAGGCGCCGGCATCATCGGCATCTCGACGGCTGCCTTCCTGCAGAGAGCCGGGCATAAAGTCACCGTCATCGACCGGGTGGCGCCGGGCGATGGGTGTTCCTTCGGCAATGCCGGTGGCGTCGCATTTGCCGAAGTCATGCCGACCATCCATCCGCGCATCCTGCTCAAGATCCCGGGCTGGCTTCTCGATCCCCTGGGCCCGCTCACCATCCGCTGGTCCTATCTGCCCAAGGCGCTCCCCTGGTTTCTCGCCGCAGGGCGCAATGCACTTCCCGACCGGGTGCGCAAGATCACCGCCGCGCGCGGCGCTCTCAGTCTGCGCGTCGTCGGCGATTTCGACACGCTTCTTCACGACGCAAATGCAAGCGACCTTCTGGTGAAGAAGGATTCGCTGCGTCTATATGATACCGAGGCGCAATATCGCGCCGAGGAGACAGAGCGGATCGCCAAGCGCGAATATGGCTACGAGATGAAGAAACTGTCGCCCGGCGAGATCGCCGAGATCGAACCCGATCTGGCGCGCGACTTCGCCTGCGGCAGCTTCCATGGCGGCTGGTATTATGTGCGCAATCCTAAGACGGTCGTTACCTCGATCGCCGAATGCGTCGTGCGCAATGGCGGCGAGATCATTTGCGACGACGTGCTCGAGGTCGGCCAGGAGGGATCACGGGCAGCGCACATCCGGCTCAAGGCGGGCGGCGAACGCAAGCTCGACCGGCTGGTGATCTGCGCCGGCGCCTATTCGAATTTCTTTGCCCGCAGCTTCGGCGACAAGGTGCTGCTCGAGGCCGAGCGCGGCTATCACCTGGTGATACCCGATCCCGGTATTACGCTCGGCCGCTCCTTCACCTATGTGGCTACACCCATGGCCGTCACTCCCATGGATATGGGCTTGCGTCTTGCCGGCACGGATGAATTCGCCGGGCTCGAGGCGGAGCCCAACTGGAAGCGCGCCGATGCGCTATGGCCCTTCGCCAAGCGCTGTCTGCCCAATTTGCGCGCCATCGATCAGAATGTGTCGCGCTGGATGGGGCGCCGGCCCGGGACGCCCGACGGTTTGCCGGTGATCGGTCCGTCGCGCAGGCTCACCAATGTCTGGTACGGTTTCGGCCACAGCCATATGGGATTGACCTGGGGCCCGACCACCGGCCGTCTGTTGAGCGAATTGTTGAGCGGCAACAAGAGTAATATCGATCTGTCACCCTTCCGGGCCGATCGCTTCTAATGCGCGATCCGATCTATCACCCTCACCCTGTGAGGTGCGAGCGTAACGAGCCTCGAAGGGTCTGCTTCTGCATACTCGCTCTATCCTGAAGGATGCTTCGAGGGCCGCTTCGCGGCCACCTCAGCATGAGGGTATTTCTAGAGCGCTTCTATCGCAATCACTTCGCCATCGCCGCCCGGCATTTCCGCTTCATCACCAACTTCCAGGCCCAGCAGTGCACGGGCGATGGGAACGGTGTAAGCGATCAAACCCTTTTCCAGATCGGCTTCATCCTCGCCGACAATCGAGAATGTCTGCGCACGGCCATCGTCGCGTTTGATGGTAACGCGTGTGGCGAAGGCTACTTTCTTGGGGGCCTTGGGGGGCTCGACCAGCTGCGCGGTGGCGCGGCGCTGCGTCCAATAGCGCAGATCGCGGGACGCGCGCGCTATGCCGGCGCGATCGGTCTCATGCTGGGCATGCGCCAGACGCTTGCGCGCCGTTTCGATCTCCTCGTCGACGAAAGCGAGGCCGCGCTGCGTCACAAAATTTGGATTGTGACTGATCGGATGCTCCGGCAGTTCCTCGACGGCATCCTGTCCATCTTGCTCTTTGACGAAGGCCCGGCTCATAATTGTCAACTCTTCTTTCAAACCCCGAGATCAGTATAGCACATGAATATAGCCAGTCCGCAGACAGTTTATCTCAAAGATTACAAGCCCGTTCCCTATCTGATCGATGAAGTCAGCCTGGATTTCGATCTGGCGCCCGAGGCTACGCGGGTGTCTTCGCGACTGAGTTTGCGACCCAATGAGGCAGCTGGCCCGGGCGGCGCCCCCCTGGTGCTCGCCGGCGAGAAGCTCGAACTCAAGGCGATCAGTATCGACGGCAAGCCAGTCGACAAATCCCGTTACAGCGTGAACCCGTCGAGCCTAACCATTGCCGAGGTTCCGCAAAAGCCTTTCACGCTCGAGATCGTCACACTGTGCAATCCCAAGGCCAATACCGAATTGTCGGGCCTCTATGTCTCGAACAACATCTTCTGCACGCAATGCGAGGCCGAAGGCTTTCGGCGCATCACCTATTTCTATGACCGACCAGATGTCATGGCGCGCTACAAAGTGCGCATCGAAGGCCCGGCCGCGACATGCCCGGTGCTGCTATCCAACGGCAATCCCGGCGAGACCAGGAAAATTCCCGGCACCGACCGGCATTTCGCCTTGTGGAATGATCCGCATCCGAAACCTTCCTACCTCTTCGCTCTCGTTGCCGGCGATCTGGCCCATGTGGCCGACAGTTTCGTCACCCGATCCGGGCGCAAGGTGGACCTGCGCATCTATGTCGAGAGAGGCAAGGAGGATCGCTGCGCCTGGGCGATGGAATCGCTCAAAACCTCGATGCGCTGGGACGAGGAACGCTTCGGCCTCGAATACGACCTCGATATCTTCATGATCGTCGCGGTTTCCGATTTCAATATGGGCGCCATGGAGAACAAAGGGCTCAATATATTCAACGACAAATACATACTGGCGCTGCCCGAAACCGCGACCGATGTCGATTACGTCAATATCGAGGCGATCATCGCGCATGAATATTTCCACAACTGGACCGGCAACCGCATTACCTGCCGCGACTGGTTCCAGCTCTGCCTGAAGGAAGGCCTGACGGTCTTCCGCGACCAGGAATTCACCTCCGATATCCGCTCGCGCGCGGTAAAGCGCATCGCTGATGTGAAACGCCTGCGCGCCGATCAGTTTCCCGAAGACAGCGGACCGCTCGCCCATCCAGTGCGCCCGGCCTCATATATCGAGATCAACAATTTCTACACGGCGACGGTTTATGAGAAAGGTGCCGAGCTCTGCCGCATGCTGCTGACGCTGATCGGCCGGGATGCCTTCCGCAAGGCGATGGATCTCTATTTCGAACGCCATGACGGCGAAGCGGCGACCGTGGAAGATTTCGTGCGCTGCATGGCCGATGCGTCGGGGCGTGATTTGAGCCAGTTCTTCTCCTGGTATGAGCAGGCCGGCACGCCGGAAGTCGTCGTCTCCGAGAAATACAATGAAGCAGCCAAAATCTATGAACTCACCCTCGAGCAGGTGACGAGCCCGACACCCGGCCAGCCCGACAAGGCAGCCTTGCAAATCCCCCTCGGCATTGGGCTTGTCGGGCAGGATGGCGAGGACCTGCCGCTCGATCTCGATGGAACGGGCACGCTGAATGAACCCTTGATCGAGCTGACCGAGGCAAAGAAGTCGTTCCGGTTCCGTAATGTTCCCCGCAAACCAGTGCTGTCGCTCAATCGCGGCTTCTCGGCCCCGGTTCGGATCAAGAGCGATGCGTCGATGGCGGACCAACTTTTCCTCATGAAGACGGACAACGACACGTTCAATCGCTGGGAGTCGGCCCAAACGGCGGCGCATGCGCTGATCCGGGCCGATCTCGAGCGCTTCCCGCCAAAGTTGCCCGACTTTGGCGATAAGGAAGCGCTCCAGAATATAAGTGATCGAGCCTCTTCACCTGCTCGGATTGATTCAATCCGAGCAGGTGAGGCTCGAGCAGGGGTCAAGCGGGCGGCGGACAGGAAGTCCTTCATCACCGCACTCAGCGCTGTGTTGAACGATTGCGAAGTCGATCTGGCCTTCAAGGCGCTCATGCTTGGCCTTCCCGGCGAACAGGAGATTGCCACCCTGATCGGCCGCAATGTCGATCCGGGCGCCATCCACGAGGCCCGCGAGAGGTTGCGCGCTACGATCGGATCGGGCCTCAAGGATGTGCTGCTCGATCTGTGGAAGATGACCGATGCGAAGGGCGCTTACAGACCGGATCCGGAAGAAACCGGGCGACGTTCACTGCGCGATGCGGTGCTTTATGCGATTGCCGGCGGCGATGCGGCACTCGGCGCCCAACTCGCCATCGAGCAGCTGGCACGCTCTGCCAGCATGACGGATGAAATCGGCGCGCTTTCCACTCTGGTCACGCTCGACAGGCCTGAACGCGACGCAGCGCTTGATGCCTTCTATGCGTGCCACAGAAACGATCATCTCATCGTCGACAAATGGTTTGCGCTGCAGGCCTCGGCCCCGCTTGGTGGAACGAACCAGCGGGTGCGCGAGCTGATGCAGCACCCCGACTTCAAGCTGACGACACCCAACCGGGTGCGCAGCCTGGTGGGCACGCTCGCCATGGCCAATCCCTTCGCTTTCCATGCGCAAGATGGTGAGGGCTATGCCATCCTCGCCGATACGATCCTGGCGCTCGACAAACTCAACCCGCAAGTGGCGGCACGGATGGCGACCGCCTTTCGCAGCTGGGCGATGCTCGAAGAGAAGCGGCAGGGGCTCGCCAAGGCTCAGCTGGAGCGCATTCTCGCCACCCCCGGACTGTCACGCGATCTGTTCGAGATCGCCTCAAAATCGCTCGGGGCAAACGGCTGAGGCGTTCAGAGATACCTATCATCTTCCCCTTCTCTCGCCTGCGGGAGAAGGGGAATTCGGGTAGACCTAAAAACAGGGGAAAACCCGTTTGCAGTTATCGCCATGCGTATGAAATTTTCTGCGGCCAGGAGCGCACAAGGTCGCCTCAAAATCGGTCGGACAATCAATATGATAGCTTGCACCAGTTTCCGGCTGGACAAATCATTCCACTTACGAATCAATAGGCGCTGATTCGTGAGCATGTTGGGTTGCTTTTGGGGGTGCGGATTCCCGTTGAATGAGCGCCACGCAGGGGGCGGAATTGGGCAGCAGAGCGCAACTGGGCGGACTATTCTTCAAGGAGCGAGTGCTCCGGCTGCCCACGCCCGTACCCGGCTGGGCCCGCCTCACCATTGGCGAGCGGTCCTTGCGCATCCTGATCACGGTCCTCGTCTCGCTCTTCCTCATCATGCTCGCTCTGGCGCTGTTCGTGCAGCTGGCGCAGAGCCGGAAGACTCATCTTGCCGAGCAGAATCGCCAGACCCTGCTCTACGCGACGGCAGCGGCGCAACACATCAAGCAGGCTACGCGTAGCCAAATCCAATCAGGGTTCACGCCCAAGCCTTTCACCCAGGAAGATCTCGACGCGGCGCTGCTTCCGGAAGCACAGCGCGAAGGCCGCATCTTCGCCTTCGTCAATGCCTCAGGCGTGATCACGGTGAGTTCGCGATCGGACGGCAGCATCGCCGGTCAGACCATAGGCGATGTGCTCAGCAATCGTTTCATCACCGAAATCAATATCAATGACACCGAGATGGCGCGCATAACGCTGGCTTCAGGCGAGGAAGCCTATGTCGGCATGAGCGATCTGGCCCCCCTGCCCGGCAGCCTCCTCGTCATCCAGAAGCTTGCCGATGTGATGCGTGCCTGGAAAGACAGCGTCGCGCAAGTGAGCGTGCTGTTCGCCGTTACCTTCCTGGTCCTGATGATGCTGGGCGGCGCATTCCACTGGCAGGCGGCCAAGGCATCGGAAGCCGACCGCACCCTCACTGTTGCCACCGAACGGCTCGACAAGGCTCTCGATCGTGGCCATTGCGGCCTGTGGGACTGGGACATATCACGCGGCCGGATCTTCTGGTCGAAATCGATGTATGACATCTTAGGGCTAGAAGAGACCGGTGAATTTCTGAATTTCGGCGACGTTGCCGACCGCATCCATCCGGAAGACGCGCAGCTCGAAGAAGTGGTTGAATCCCTTCTCACCGGCCAGAAGTCGGTCTTCGACCATGAATTCCGCATGCGCCATGTCGACGGCAACTGGGTGTGGCTCAGGGCCCGTGCCGAGCTTTCGCATGCGCCCGAAGAGGAATCTCCGCATCTCGTCGGCATCGTCATCGACATCACCGCCCAGAAGCTCGCCGACCGGCTCAACCAGGAAGCAGAACTGCGCCTCAAGGACGCGATCGAGAATATCTCGGAAGCCTTCGTCCTGTGGGATGCCGACAACCGCCTGGTTCTGTGCAACACCAAATACCAGCAGTTCCACTCGCTGCCGGCGAGCGTGTGCACGCCCGGCACGCCTTACGAGCATGTCGCCAAGACCGCCAAGGAGCCGGCAGTGCGCCAGCGCATGCCGATCCACAGCCGCGATACGGGAGAAGGCAATACATTCGAAGTGCAGCTCGGCGACGGGCGCTGGCTGCAGATCAACGAACGGCGCACCAAGGACGGTGGCTTCGTCTCGGTTGGCACCGACATTACGCCGCTCAAGCAGCAGGAAGAACGCCTGCTCCTCTCCGAGCGCGAATTGATGATCACCGTGCGCGACCTGCAGAAGGAGCGCCTCCTCGCCGAGCAGCAATCGCAGCGCCTCGCCGATCTCGCCGACAAATATTCGCGCGAGAAGACAAGAGCGGAAGCGGCGAGCCGGTCGAAGTCGGAATTCCTCGCCAATATGAGCCATGAGCTCAGAACCCCGCTCAACGCCATCATCGGCTTCAGCCAGGTGATGGAGAACCAGATGTTCGGTCCCGTCGGTGCCGGCAAATATGTCGAATATGCCAGGGACATCCATACGAGCGGCCAGTTCCTGCTCGACGTCATCAGCGATATCCTCGACATGTCGAAGATCGAGGCCGGTCGCCTCAAGCTCGAATTGCAGAAGACCGATCTCTCGGAGATCGTGCAGGAGACGTTGCGCCTCGTCGAGGCAAGGGCGCAGGAAGGCAAGGTCGAACTCGTCTGCCAGACGCTGAAGAA
>VAZZ01000504.1:0-486 GCA_005884715.1 Alphaproteobacteria bacterium
ATGCAGGCCTGCCACGGGCCGGCGGAACGATCATCATCGCCTGCACTCATGTCGCTCGCGTAATCGGCCATCTATGTGCACGTCCTCTTGCTGGGCCGATCCATCGGAGAGCCACAATTCAGGCCATATTCGCCGAAGGCATAGGCAGCATGGCTGTTGTCGTCATGCAGCGGCCCCGAGAAGAATGTTCGTATTTTGCGGCGTTCGGAGAATTTGGATCGCCTATGCGGCGACAGAATCCGAGCGCCGCCGCTCGCAATCAGCCGGCGCCTTAAGGCTGAAGGCACACATCATCTGATCCTGATAATTCCCAAATCTCACGATTGCGCCGACAATGTCAATCGGGTGCGAGAGCAGGATCCAAACGAGTCCCATTTTGCGAAGCGATGCCGAGCTTCCCGTTCCGCGCGCACATCATCTGATCCTGATATTTCCCAAATCTCACGATTGCGCCGACAATGTCAATCGGGTGCGAGAGCAGGATCC
>VAZZ01000504.1:525-6666 GCA_005884715.1 Alphaproteobacteria bacterium
CAATGTCAATCGGGTGCGAGAGCAGGATCCAAACGAGTCCCATTTTGCGAAGCGATGCCGAGCTTCCCGTTCCGCGCGCACATCATCTGATCCTGATATTTCCCAAATCTCACGATTGCGCCGACAATGTCAATCGGATGCGAGAGCAGGATTCAAACGAATCCCATTTTGCGAAGCGATGCCGAGCTTCCCGTTTCGCGCGCACATCATCTGATCCTGATATTTCCCAAATCTCACGATTGCGCCGACAATGTCAATCGGGTGCGAGAGTTTTTGCCCGCATAGTCGGGCATGGATCATTCACCGCATGGTCTCAGGGCCTTGATAAGCGGGCGCGTTGCACCTGATCTGGCATAGAGGGCTATTCGCGTTGTCTGGTCGGCGGCTTTCTGCAGACGCACGAAATAGGCCGTTTTGATACAATGCAAAATCCCGACGCATCCGGGAATTGGCCTGCATTTTCATCTTCCTTTCGCGAATTGCCGTTCTTCGTCTGTCGAGGAAAGACGAGATGGCTCTCTGTGACATGGGCGGGCAAGATTCTTCGGTCAAACCTTGCCGCTGTCGCCCGGCGATAGTTGCAAGGTGCTGTTCGCCAGAGCACGGACGTCCTGCGGTGCGATGATCTTCGACAGAGCTCCATTGGCCAGCCGCAAGGCCGCCGATCCAGGCCGGATGCCGCGCGTCAGCATATCGGCTTCCATGCTTTCCCGGTCGCGCCCCTGCTGTTCATTGAGGCGCCTGCCGTAGCGATCGACAATCGAGGTCTCCACGTCATTGTTGTTCAGGAAGAAGGGCTTACCTGACACTGCCCGGTCTCAAGGCCGCATGGGAGCAAGCGCCAGCAATCCTCGACGTCGGCGGCAAGGCCGAGGCCTATATCCTGCCGCCGGTCGACGGCAATGGCCTCAAGGTCGGTGCCGGTTTGCATAAGCGCAAGGCGAACGATGCCGATGCCGATCGTCTTCCCGAGCCCGGCGTAGGGGAGAAGCTGCGCAGACTACTGTTGCCGCCCCTGGCGCGCGTCGATGAATATCGCCTCGCGCGTGTCGCCACCTGCGCCTGCACCCTCACGCCCGATGAGAAATTTCTGTCATGCCACAAGGGGAGAGCGCTCACCGTCCCGGCCTGTCGCGGCCATGGCTACAAATTCGGTGCGGCTATCGGACGCCCGCTCGCCACAGCAGTTGAAACGCGAGACGACTCAGCCCTTCTTGCGGAGCTCCGAGCCGAAGCCCGATCTTTGACAGGAGGAACCCAAACGCCTATCTCTGGGTTGGGTTCGATGAAATCGACGAGATCTTCATTGACCACCCGCCGCCGATTTCAAGCACTTGCCGCCACAACCTATCTGGCCGCGGCGAGCGGATCGTCCATTCCAGGAGCCGGGACGGGTTTCGCAGCCCAAGCGAAAGCGTCTCAGAAAAAAGGAGATGACACCATGGCCCTCGAACTTCCTGCCTTGCCCTATGCGTATGATGCGCTGCAGCCCTATATGTCGAAAGAGACGCTAGAATTCCACCATGACAAGCATCACCAGGCCTATGTGACGAACGGCAACAACCTTCTCAAGGATTCTTCTCTCGCCAAGGAAACGCTGTCGAAGATCGTCAAGGCAGCCTACAAGGAAAAGAACCAGGGCCTCATCAACAATGTCGGCCAGCATTACAACCATCTGCATTTCTGGCAGTGGATGAAGAAGGGCGGCGGCGGCAAGAAGCTGCCGGCCAAACTGCAGAAGGCGGTCGATTCCGATCTCGGCGGCTATGACAAGATGCGCGCCGATTTCATCAATGCCGGCACGACGCAGTTCGGTTCAGGCTGGGCATGGATCGCCGTCAAGAACGGCAAGCTCGAAATCCAGAAGACCCCCAATGGCGAAAACCCGCTGATGCACGGTTCGCAACCGATCCTCGGCGTCGATGTGTGGGAGCACAGCTACTATATCGACTATCGCAATGCGCGGCCGAAATATCTCGAAGCCTTCATCGACAACCTGATCGATTGGGGACATGTGGAGAAGATGTTCTCCGAGGCATGAGCCTCCACGACCTTGCTGATTGCGGCCCTCCCCGCAAGGGGAGGGCATTTTCGTCCGGCTTTAGTGCTTCTAATAATCTCTTTTCCTGAGCTTATTAATTCTGCTAAATGCCTTTCCATGAAGCTTCCCGATTGGCTCGACAAGACAGGCACATCCCAATCCGCTCTGGCAAAGGCCCTCGGCGTCTCGCAAGGGCGCGTCTCCCAGCTCATCACCGGCGCCTCGCCCTCGCTCGACCTTGCCCTCAAGATCGCGGGCTTCACCAACAACGCTGTTCGTCCCGAAGACTTTTCCGGACCCGCCATGGACACAGCCTCCGCTTCAGCCCCTTCCGCCGAACTCGACCGCGTCGAGGACGCCATTGCCGCCATTGCGCGCGGCGAGATGGTGTTCGTCGTCGATGACGATGACCGGGAGAATGAAGGCGACCTGGTCGCTGCCGCCTGCAAGATCACGACCGAGCAGATGGCCTTCATGATCCGCCATTGCTGCGGCATCGTCTGCGCGCCGATCACCGGCGAAGATGCCCGCCGCCTCAAGCTCGATCCCATGGTGGCGCATAATGATGCACCGCTCGGCACCGCCTTCACCGTATCGGTCGACTATCGCGAAGGCCTGACCACCGGCATTTCGGCGAAGGAACGCGCAGCCACCGTGCATGCGCTCGCCAATGGCAATGTGCAGGCGGGCGACTTCGCGCGCCCCGGCCATATCTTCCCGCTGGTCGCCAAATCGGGCGGCGTGCTCATGCGCTCAGGCCACACCGAGGCCTCGGTCGACCTGGTCCGTCTCGCCGGCTTCCATCCGGCGGGCGTCATCTGCGAACTGGTCAATGACGACGGCACGGTGAAGCGCGGGCCGCAGGTGGCGGCCTTCGCGCGCGAGCACGGGCTCAAGATCGTCTCGGTCGCCGATCTCATCGCCTATCGCCAGGCACGCGAGCGCCTCGTCGATCAGCAGAGCCAGTTCGACATCGACACGCCGATCGGCAAAGCGCGCGGCTTCGCCTATTCGACGCCGTTCGACAGCGTCGAGCATCTGGCCCTCGTCTTCGGCGACATCGGCGGCGGCAGGAACATCCCGGTGAGGCTCCATCGCGAGGATATCGTCGCCGATATCTTCGGCGGTCCGCATGTGCTCAACGCGGTCTATGATGTCTTCAGGCGCGAAGGCCGCGGCGTCCTCGTCTATCTGCGCGAAGGCACCGCCGGCGTGCCGGCCGGACAGAAAATGGGCAGCGAGAAGACCAGCAGCGCCGCATTGCGCGAGCAGGTCTGGCGCGATGTCGGTCTCGGCGCCCAGATCCTGCGCGATCTCAATGTGCATTCGATCCGGCTCATCACATCGAGCACGCGCCATTATGTCGGCCTGTCGGGCTTTGGTATAGACATAGCCGAGACGATCAAGATCGAAGGATGAAGCCGATGGTTACCGTCCGCTACATGGTCAAGGACGTTGATGCCGCAGTCGCCTTTTACACCACGCATCTGAACTTCACGGTCAAGCAGCAATTCGGTCCCGCCATAGCGATCCTGGCGCGGGACGACCTGACGCTGTGGGTCGCCGGTCCCAAGGCGTCGGCCGCCCGGCCGATGCCCGATGGCCGCAAGCCCGAGCCCGGCGGCTGGAACCGTTTCGTGATCGAGGTGAGCGATCTGCCGGATGCCGTCGCACGATTGCGCAAGAACGGCGTCAGCTTCCGCAACGACATCGTCGAAGGGCCGGGGGGAAAGCAGATCCTCGCCGAGGATCCCTCCGGCAATGTGATCGAGCTTTTCGAGCCCGCGGCAAAGCAGTAATTGCCGCTCCCTCCCGCTTCCTCCCGCTTTCCGAAAGGATTATCCATGCCCAAGCGCATCGTCTTCACCGGCGGCTCCGGCAAGGCCGGACGCCATGTGGTTCCCTGGCTCAAAGCCAAGGGCCATGACATCCTCAATGTCGATCTGAAGCCGCTCGACTGTCCGGGCGTGAACACGCTCATCGCCGATGTCACCGACAGCGGCCAGGCATTCAACGCGCTCTCCATGCATTTCGGCTTCGATGGCTATGAGACCGGCAGGGGCCCTGCCAAGGTCGATGCCGTCGTCCATTTCGCGGCGATCCCGCGCGTCTTGATCGAGCCCGACAACGTGACCTTCGATGTCAATGTGATGAGCACCTATAATGTGATCGAAGCGGCGGTGAAGCTCGGCATCGCAAAGATCATCATCGCCTCATCGGAGACGACCTATGGCGTCTGCTTCGCCGAAGGCGACAAGGACTTCCATCACTTCCCGCTGGAAGAGGACTATGACAGCGATCCGATGGACAGCTACGGGCTCTCCAAAGTCGTCAACGAGAAGACGGCACGGGCCTTCGCCATGAGGAGCGGTGCCGACATCTATGCGCTGCGCATCGGCAATGTGATCGAACCCCATGAGTATGACCGGTTCCCGGCCTTCATTGCCGATCCCGCATCACGCAAGCGCAATGCGTGGAGCTATATCGATGCACGCGATCTCGGCCAGATCGTTCATCTCTGCCTCGCCAAGGACGGGCTCGGCTTCCAGGTATTCAACGCCGTCAATGACACGATCACCGCCAAAGAGCCGACGGCCGAATTCCTCAAGCGCTGGTGTCCCAAGACGCCGCACCGCCGCAAGCTCGAGGGCCACGAGGCGCCGCTCTCCAACCGCAAGATCTGCGAGACATTGGGCTTCGTCGAGGAGCATAATTGGCGGAAATATGCGAAGGCATGATCTTCGCCGAAATGGCGGCGGAAATCGGCGAGACGAAGGCTGCCCTCATCCTCGACAGGGCCATCCGCAAGGCCGCCATCGCGGAAGGCAGGCAATTCGCCAAACGCTCGCCGGGCGGCGTCACCTCGATGGCCGATTTCATCAAGCTCTATGAGCTGTGGACTGCCGATGGAGCGCTCGAGATGCAGGTGCTGGAAGCCACCGATGAGCGCTTCGACTTCGACATCACGCGCTGCCGCTATGCCGAAACCTACAAGGAAATGGGCCTCGGCAAGATCGGGCACCTCATCTCCTGCAATCGCGACGGCACATTCTGCGAGGGCTACGATCCCAATATCACGCTCGAGCGCAAGCAGACGATCATGCAGGGCGCTTCCTGCTGCACCTTTCGCTACACGTATAAAGCGAAGGGTTGAATAAGGCGCTAGAACAAGAAGGCGTCAAAGGGCACACATGCCCATGACGAGGTGCGGGCACAGCGCGCGCATCACTTCCCCACTTCGTCATGGCCGGGCTTTGACCCGGCCATCCAGCCTAACCGTTGGCTCAGAAGTTTAGATAAAGATCTTCCCATACAGGGTTCATCTTCTCGATGAGATCGAGCTTCCATTTGCGTGGCCAGCGCTTGAGTGACGTCTCGCGCTGATTCGCATCGGTGACTGACGGATATGTCTCATACCAGACAAGCATCTTGAGACTGTATTTGCGAGTGAACACTCCGCCTCGTCCCTCTTTGTGCTCATAGACGCGTCCAGAAAGATTGCTCGTGACGCCGATATATATCGTGCCATTTCGCTTATTCGTCATGATGTAGACGAAGCCCTCTTTCACGGCGACGATCGTCGGCACGACTGGATGGCCGGGTTCATGGCCGGGTTAAACCCGGCCATCCAGCCCGGCCATGACGAGCTGGGTAAGCTCGGCGCGAGCGTCGCCACTGGATGGCCGGGGACAGTCGTGGAATGACCCGTCACTTCGGATAGCGCCAGTCGGTTTCCCTGATCCGCCCGCCATTGCCGAGCTCGACGATGTAACCGAAATCCTTCTCGGTATCGAGATAGTAATGCTCATCGGCATCGAACTTGCCGCTCTGGATGACCTTGTAGCCGCGCCGTTCGTAATCGGCGACCGCCTCGGCGCAGTCGGCGTAGTAAAGCTTCGTGTGATGGAGGCCTTCGCCCCTGCGCTCGAGAAACTCGTCATAGATGGAATAGCCGCTTACCGGCTGGATAAGCTCATGCTGGATGCCGCCATCCTTGGTGACGGCAATCAGCACCTCATGGGTGGCGGGCTTTCCGCGATAGAGATAGTCGCGCACGTCCGGTGCCTTGAAGCGGTAGACATGCCATGGCCCGATGCCAC
>VAZZ01000505.1 GCA_005884715.1 Alphaproteobacteria bacterium
CTCGGCATTTTCTGGGATTCGTTCGCCCCAGGAATCCCGGAATATCCGCCCATTGATCGAGACGGCAATGCCGCGCTCGATATGGGGCTTGAGGCCCGGATATTCGGCCTCGAGCTTGGCGAAGAGATCGCGGATGTCGCGCGCCTCGATATCGACGGCGGAGGCGTCGCGGGCGGCGGATTTGAGCGCCCCCCACAGCACAACATTGACCATCAGGCCGCTTTCTTCCGCTTTGCCTTTGCTTGCTCGTCCAAATGTGCGTCATGCGCACGCCTGCCGCGTTGGAGACGGCATTGGCGATGGCGGCGAGCGGCGGCACGATCGAGGTCTCGCCCACACCGCGCACACCATAGGGATGGTTCGGATTGGGAATCTCCAGAATGACCGTGTCGATCATCGGCAGGTCGGAACAGACCGGGATGCGATAATCGAGATAGCCGGCATTCTGCAGCCGCCCGTCCTTGCCATAGATATATTCCTCATTGAGCGCCCAGCCGATGCCTTGCGCGGCACCGCCCTGATACTGGCCCTCGACATAGGACGGATGGATCGCCTTGCCGGCATCCTGGATCACCGTATAGCGGATGACCTTGGTGGCGCCGGTTTCCGGATCAAGCTCGACATCGCAGATATGGGTCGCGAAAGAGACGCCGGCGCCATCGGCAACGAACTCGTTGTGCCCAGCTATCGGGCCGCCGGTATTGGCGGCCGCCGCCGCGATCTCCTTGAGCGAGAGCGGCGGGAAGCTACCGGCATTGGCGCCGGCGGGCTTCGCATAGCCGTCTTCCCAGGTGACCGCGTCTTCCGGAATGTCCCACATCTTGGCGGCACGCTGGCAAAGCACCTTCTTGGCATTGCGCGCGGCAATCACCGTGTTCATGCCGGAAGAGAAGGTGACGCGGCTTCCGTCGCTCATGTCATTGTGACCGAGCGAACTCGTATCAGCGACGACGCAGCGTACATTCTCGTAAGGAACGCCCAGCTCTTCCGCGGCAATCAGGCCCATGGACGCGCGCGAGCCGCCGACGTCGATCGTGCCGACCGCAACCGTCACCGAGCCGTCGGGATTGACATTGAGCGAGGTGCAGGTCTGGCCGCCGAAATTGAACCAGAAGCCGCAGGCCATGCCGCGTCCCTGGTTCTTTTTGAGCGGTGCCTTCATATGCGGGTGGTTCTTCGCTGCTTCCAGTGTCGGTCCGATGCCGATCGGTCCATAGGTCGGCCCATAGGAGGATTTCGTTCCCTCCTTCGCCGCATTTTTGATGCGGAACTCGACCGCATCCATGCCGATCTTGTGGGCGAGCTCATCGACCACGCTTTCGACTGCGAAGGCGGCCATCGGTGCGGAGGGGGCGCGATAGGCGGCGACCTTCGGCCGGTTGACCACCACTTCATAGCCGACCGTCTTAACATTCTTGAGATCGTAGCAGGCATAGGAGGTCATGGCGCCGAGCTCGGCCCATATGCCGAGGAAGGGGCCGCCCTGATAGCGAAGCGTGGCCTGCGCCGCCGTAATGGTGCCGTCCCTCCTGGCGCCGATCTTGACATCGATCGAGGTCGAGCTGGTCGGACCCGAAGCCTTGAAGACTTCTTCACGCGTCATCACCAACTTAACCGGCCGGTTGGCCTTGCGCGAAAGCGCCAGCGCCAGGGGCTCGGCCCAGATATGGGTCTTGCCGCCGAATCCGCCGCCGATCTCGGACGCCGTGACGCGCAGCTTCGCCGCATCCATGCCGAGAAGCTGAGCGCAATGCTTGCGGTAGACGAAATGGCCTTGTGTGCAGACCCACATCTCGCCTTGGCCGTCCGGCCCGACATTGGCGAGGCAGGCATGCGGCTCGATATAGCCCTGATGGGTCTGCTCGGTCTTGAAGGTGCGCTCGATGATGACATCGGCCTCCTTGAAGCCCTGTTCGACATCGCCATGGCCGAATTCCGAGCGCTTGGCGATATTGGAGGCCTTCGTCGGCTTGGGCTCGACACCTTCAGTAAACATGTTGGCGTGCAGCACCGGCGCTGAAGGTTTTATCGCCTCATC
>VAZZ01000506.1 GCA_005884715.1 Alphaproteobacteria bacterium
AGGCTGTCCTCGTACGATTCCATTATGATAGCGAGCAGGCAACCTAGCTTTTACGAGTCCGCGTTCCCGATTCCGCCTCGCCCTTCTTGTTGCGCAACCCCCCGGTGCCATAGAGCTTGCGAAATTCATCCTCCTTGCCATCAGCGAGGAGTCTCGCCTGTGACGTCCATTCCTCGCGCAGGATGCGGCCGTTGAATTTCAGATGATCATCCACCCAGGCGATTTCCTCCGAAGTCCAGGCGGCAATCTGGTCGAAATGGAAGAAGCCCAGTCGGTGCAGGGTCTTCTCATTCTTGGGGCCAACGCCGCTGATGCGCTGGAGATTGTCGGCCTTGCCGCTCCTCGCCGCCGCTATTCCCTTCGGCCGCGCGGTTTTGCCGGCGGGCGCAGGCGGTTCTGCGATGGTCGCGGCCTTGCCTTTCGACCGTTCCGGCTTACCGGCGAGCGGAACCGGCTGTTCCGTCGGCATCGCCGGAGCAGATTCTGGTTGCGGCGCTTCGACTTCACCATTGGCCGGGAGTTCAATTGCCGCGGCTGCGGCTGGCTTTTCCATCTCCGCATCGGATGGTCGTGAGGCGACTGCGCCATAACCGAACAGCCTATGCAGAATGCAACCGATGATGCAGCCGATGAAGAAGGCGAAGAGCATCCACAGCATGAGCTCGAGGGCGAGATGGGACATGATCAGCGCCTCACTTCGCGCGAACAGGTCATCCAGCCCACGATAACCCCCAGGCCCAACGCCACCAGCAGCCAGAACCAGTTTTCCTTCGCCAGGAACAGCGTATCGTTAAAATTCCAGAAATCGACCATGGCAGGCCCCTTCTATTTTACGATCCTGATCTCGATCCGCCGGTTGAGCGCGCGGCCGGCCTCCGTTTCATTACCGGCGACTGGGACGGTCTCGCCGTACCCGACCGCTGAGAGACGCTCGCGCGTTATGCCCGAATCGGCCAGTGCGTGAACAACTGCAACGGCCCGGCGTTCGCTGAGTGCCTGATTATAGGACGGCGAGCCAATGTTGTCGGTATGTCCGCCGACTTGCAGTTTATCGCCCGGACAGGATGCAGCGATCGCCGCCAGGTCCTTGATGATGGCGGCGTCGTCCGGCGTCATGGCCGATTTATCTCTTTCAAAATGAAGAGGCCGGGCCAGCAATATCTTGGCGAGATCGGATCCACAATTCGCAGCCGGCGGCTGCGTAGGCGGCGGGGGTGTAGGTGGCGGCTCGGATGTATCCTTGACCAGTATCTCGAAGCGCGTCTGATCGGATGTGGAACGTTCGTGTATGTCGGTTGCGGTGACGCTGACATCATAGCTGCCGGGGGCAAGCTTATCCGCCACGGCAAGCGACCAGTTGCCCGTGGTGTCGGATGTAAGGTCTGCATCCTTGCCGAGCGTCGCCGTCTTGCCGTTCAATGTAACAGTGAGATCGATGGCCTCGCTCGCGGGCCATGTGCCGGAAACTGTAGCCGGACTTTCCGACGCCGAATAAAGCTTGACGGTCGGCGCCGCCGGGGCGGCCGCATCCACGACAAGCTCATTCGTCGTGGTGTCCGTAACAACATTGCCCGCGGTATCCGCCGCCTCAACCGCGACGTCATAGATGCCGTCCGTCAGCGGCGACGGCAGTTTCAGGCTCCACTTGCCCGAGGATGAGGTCAGCTCTTCACTGGTGCCGAAGACGTAGCTGGTTCCGGCCACGGTGACCTTGAGCGATTTGGCGGCGCCTTCCGCCCAGCTGCCGGTGAGTGTCGGGCGTGCCATCAGACTGTCCTGCTCCGTAATGGTGGGTGGTGGCACACGGGCGGGTGGCGGCGAGAGCGGCGCCGGCTCGGCGGCGATCACCAATTCGTCCTTGCTGGCATCGGCCGACGCATTGCCGAAAGCGTCGACGGCTTCAACGATCACGTCGTAGGTGCCGGCGGCCAGTTTTGTCGCAGGCAGGAGGGACCAGTTCTCAGCCGTCGCGGTCAAGGCCGCATCCTTGCCGAGTGTGTAGCTCTGGCCTGCCAAAGTCACTCTGAGGATCTTGGTGTCGCGTGGCGAATAGGTGCCCGTGACGGGGAGTGCGGTCCCCGCATTCACCACGGGCGCGCCCGGGCCTGTGGCATCGACCTCGATCTCGGCCACGGTCTCATCCTTCGCGGCTCTGCCGTTGGCGTCGGTCACCGTCACAACGGCATCATAGATGCCATCCTTGAGCGGTGAGGTGATATCGAGCTTCCAATTGCCGAGACCATCGGACAAAAGATCGCCGTCCTTACCTAGCTCATAGGCTCTGCCGCCGATCTCGACGGACAATTTCCGGTTATGGCCTTCGCTCCAGGTTCCGGAGATAAGCGGCGTTGAATCATTGCCGGAATATTTGGCAACGGTCGGGACAGGTATCTTGGTGAATATTGTGATCGCCGCCGGCATAGTCAGTTTGGCGTTGTTGCCGGCGGGATCGATCGCCTCGACGGTGAGATCATAGATACCTTCGGGCAAAGGATCGGACAGGGCCAGCGTCCAATTGCCCTGGGAGGACGTCAATGCCGGATCGGTGCCCAGCACATGGGTCTTGCCGGCGAGGCTCACTCTCAGCGTCGATGCGTCGCCCTCGGCCCAGCTTCCCGACAAACTCTGCGGCGATGCGGAACTGGTAACGGGCGAGAACACCGGAAGCGGCGGCGCCACGGTGTCGATAATGATCTTGCCGGGTTCCGCGGTCTTGGCCGTGTCTCCTGCCTCATCGTCAACCACGACCGCGATGTCGTAGGCTCCGTCTTTCAGGGGCTCGGCGGGAACAAAGGTCCAATTGCCGTAACCATCCGATTTGAGTTCAGGATCCTTGCCTAGGACAAAACTGCGGCCGGCGAGAATCACCGAAACTGTCTTGGCGAACATTTCCGGCCAGGTTCCCTTGATTTCGGGACGATTATTTTTAGTCAACAGCGATGTGACGGTGGGCGGTGCCAGGACGACCTTGGCCGAGGTGGCATCGACCCGACGGACGCCTTCGGTACCGGCCACTGCCTTGACCGCCTCATCGATCGCCTTACGCCCCGGCGCATCTCCTTCGAGGCGCGCGTCACGGCCGTCGAAGCTCAATTTTGCCCAATCTGCTTTGATGGTTGAGAGATTTTCCCCAGCCGCTTCGAAGAGCTTACGCTCAAGACCATTGCTGTTGAGCCAATAGGCGGCAAGGAGCGGCAACGCTGCTAGAGGGGCCCAAAGCAGCCATTTGCGCGGATTGCATTTCATCTTGCCCAACCCTCGTATACCTACGGTGCCGCAGCGCTCCCCATCCGGACTGTTGTTCGCCCATGAAATCAATGGGCATGGCTTTTCTGGTCCCGCCTGTCCTTCAGGAATTTATGGCACTGCAGGATGCCCAAAACAACCCATGAGCGCGTGAAACGAAAAGTGCCCCATATGTTGCAAACTTGCCGCAGTATTATGTTCTTCGGTTTGCTGCCTTGTTCCCGACGCAAGGCGCTGTTAATGGCTAACAAAGGCTGGAATTCCGACGAGGCGAGATCTTCTTTGTCTACTACCGTCCCCAAATTGACCGCGGCGCTGTCATTTCTGTTGCTTGCTGCCTGCAGCAGCCAGCAGGCTAGCCTGGAAGACAGGGTCATCAATGTCGAATCAGACGCCATTCCTGCATCGGCTTCGCCAGCTCCCGACATGTCAGGTCTGCTGCGGCAAACCAGCCCTAGTTATGTGACGATTACCATTGCGGAAGCCCGACGCCAGGGCAGGCCCGGTGAGGGTGATGCCGGCCAGGCCGTGACGTCCGGCAGCGGCTTCATCGTGGATGATTCAGGCCATGTCCTGACCGCCGGTCATGTTGCCGTCAAAAATGGGTATTCGGTCACCGCCCGGGGCGCCGACGGCCGGCTCTACTCCGGCAGGGTCGTCGCGATCCGGCCGAACAACGACATGGCCCTGATCGCTCTCAAGGGCTTGAACGGTAAGCCGGTAGAGCCCGCCTCCAGCCCTTGCATGCCACGCGGGGCGTCGGTCTTCTCGCTCGGCAAGCCACATGCGCAGGGCGATACCGCGCGCCTCGGACAGGTCGAGTCCATGAGCTTCGGCCGTGCCGTCAGCTACAATGGGTTCGGCTATCCAGATGCCATGGTGCTCAGGATGAACACCAAGAAGGGCGAATCCGGTGGCCCGGTTTTCAATGGCTCGGGCCAGTTGACCGGAATGGTCGTCAGTACTCTTTCAGATGGCAATGGTCGGCCGCTCAACCTTGCGCATGCGGTGCCGAGTTCTAGCCTTGCCGACTTTCTCTGCTCGCAGGTGTCATGCTCGGCGCGCTGGCAGTCGCTTGCCGGCCAGTCGACGCAAAGCTGCCGGGCAAACTCCAGCTAGCGCCTCCTCAGGGAATAAGGATCGTCGTTCCCGTGGTGGCGCGGCTCTCCAGATCGCGATGCGCTTTCGCTACATCAACCAATGCATAACGCTGGTTGATCGGGATTTTGACCTTGCCGCTTTTCACGATATCGACGAGATCACGCGAGGCTTCCGCCAACTCCCTATCGTCGGCCATGTAAGTCATTACCGTCGGGCGCGTCACATAGAGCGATCCCTTCGCGGCCAGGAGACCCAGGTCAAACGATGTCACGGGCCCTGACGCATTTCCGAAAACGACCAGAAGCCCCCTTGGTCTCAAGCAATCGAGCGATGTCATGAAGGTCGATTGACCGACGCCATCGTACACGACCGGAAGCCCTGCCCCACCGGTGATCTCCTTGACGCGCTTCACGACATCTTCGGTACGATAATTGATCACATGAGCGCAGCCATGCGCCTTGGCCACTGCGACTTTCTCATCGGATCCAACCGTGCCGATCACTTTGACGCCCAGCGCTTTCGCCCATTGCGTGAAGATCACACCGACACCGCCCGCCGCGGCATGGAAAAGGATCGTTTCACCGCGCTTCACCTTGTAGACGGAGCGCAGCAACGCGCGCACCGTCAAGCCTTTTAGCATCATGCCAGCCGCGGTTTCATCGCCGATCGCCTTGGGCAGCTTGACGGCCCGGACCGCCGGGATATTACGGACGAACGCATAGGCGCCACGCGGGCCCAGGCCATAGGCGGCGCGGTCTCCCGGCTTGAAGCCCTTGACCCCTTCACCCCAAGGGCAATGCATAGAGCCCTGATCGATGATACGTGTCGATATAGTTCAGCCCAATGGCAGTCTGGCGCAGCTGGATTTCACCCTTGCCCGGCGGTGGGACATCGATATCCACGAGGCGCATAACATCCGGTCCGCCCGTTTCCATGATCTGTATGGCTTTCGTCTTCACCTTTTCACCTCTGCATCAGATTTGAAGTTGTCCCCAAATTTCCAGTTCGACTTTTCTGCAAGCTGCGCTTAAAGGCAATCGCAGATTTGTCGCGACAATTCTCTTCCATTCCACCCAACTGGAATAATATGTCAAATCTTTCAACACCTCTCGCCAGCAAGAACATCAGGGGCATCGAAGCCCCGCCCATCGCTGAGGCGATGAGCTGGATCAATACCGGGCCGAGCAATCGTGCGCTCATCAATCTCTGCCAGGCCGTACCGAGCTATCCGCCGGCCGAAGCTCTCGCCAATGAAATACGCCGGCTGGCGAAACTGCCGGCGACAAGTCTCTATTCGGACATACTGGGTGTGCTGGAACTGCGCCAGGAACTCGCGGCGAGCCTGTCTGCGGACTATCGGGCATCGATTTCCGAACAGAATGTCGCGATCACCGCCGGCTGCAACCAGGCCTTTGCCGTAACGATGATGGCGCTCTGCGAAGCCGGTGACAATGTCATCCTCCCCGTGCCCTATTATTTCAATCACCATATGTGGCTTGAAATGCTGGGCATCAAGCCGCGTTATTTTCAAGCCATCAGGGATGGAAATACGGCTCCCATGGCCGTTGATACCGCGGACCTGATCGACGCCCAAACGCGGGCGATCGTCCTGTGCAGTCCCAATAATCCGACGGGCGCCATCTATTCGCCCGAAACGATCGCAGATTTCCATGCTCTCGCCGCGCAGCGCGGCATCGCGCTTGTCATCGATGAAACCTACAAGGATTTCCGCACCGACCCTGCCCCACCACATGATCTCTTCAACCGTCCGCGCTGGGGCGACAGCTTCATCCAGCTCTACAGCTTCTCAAAGGTTTTTGCGCTGACCGGCTATCGCGTTGGTTCGGTGACGGCGAGCCCTGAATTTCTGAGTGAGCTCGAGAAGATTCTCGATTGCGTCGCAATTTGCGCGCCGACGATTTCACAAGGCGCGGCCTTGTTCGGGCTGACGTCGCTCGCCCAATGGAAGCAGGAGAAGCTTACCGTCGCGAAGGAAAAGGCGATTGTATTGCGGCAGGCCTTCACGCATCCCGATCTCGACTACAGGCTTTTGAGTGCCGGCGCCTTCTTCGCCTATGTTCGCCATCCCTTCGAGGAAGATGCGAAGGCCGTGGCCAAAAGGCTGGCGCAAAAGCACGACCTCATCGCCCTGCCGGGCAGCATGTTCGGCCCCTGCCAGGAACAATATCTGCGTCTTGCTTTCGCCAATGCCGAGGCCGGCGTCATGCCCGATGTGGTGGCGCGCCTGATCGAAAGCCAGGCCGCCTAGTGAAAGAGATATATCCAGCGAGGGAGAGACCTGACATGAAAATCGGTTTCAATCTGCTCTTGTGGACCGGCCATGTCACCGAGAGACATCTGCCACTGCTGCGAGACATCAAGAGGACCGGCTATGACGGCGTCGAAATCCCTGTCTTCGAGGGTGCTCCCGATCACTATGCCAGGCTTGGCGAGGCGCTCGACAACATCGGCCTCGGCCGCTGCCGACCATGCCAAGTGGTTCATCGATTGCAGCCAGGCGTTGGGTGCGACGCTCATCGGCGGTCCCATACATTCTGTCCATGGGCATTTCAGCGGCGCCGGTCCGACCATCGCCGAGCGCAAACGCGGCATCGCCTTTCACCGCCGGGCGGGTGAGTATGCGGGGAAGAAAGGAATCCGCCTGGCGCTCGAGGCGCTCAATCGCTTCGAATGCTATTTCCTGACGACGGTGGAGGGGCTTGTCGATTATCTCGACGAAGTCGATCATCCGGCGGTCAGCGGCATGTATGACACTTTCCACGCCAATATCGAGGAGGCCGATCCGATCAAGGCGATCAAGACCATTCGCCGGCATATGAGCCATGTGCATATATCGGAGAATGACCGGGGAATTCCCGGAGCGGGCCATATCGACTGGGCCCGCACCTACAGAGCGCTGAGGGCCAGCAAATATGACGGCTGGCTCACCATCGAAGCCTTTGGCCGGTCGCTGCCCGCGCTCGCCGCAGCGACCCGGGTGTGGCGCGATTTCTTCCCCTCTCCCGAAAGTGTCTATCGCCAGGGCATCAGGAATATCCGGAAAGGGTGGGCCGGCGCGGGCTGAGCAGGCCCCGTCAGGTCGAGAATTATTGGCTCCCGATCAAAGTGTGGCGCATTGCGAGGATTCGCCCGGCACCATGGACGGCGGCGAAAAGCAACCCTGCAATAAAGGTGAAGTGATTGACGAAGGAGCCGAATTCGGCCTGGTTCCCCGTCCAGTGAGACGGGCCGTGGAAGGCGAAGGCTAGGAACAGCACATAGACGGCCGCCAGTAGCGATGCTTCCGTGAAGAACGCCCCGGTCAGGAAGCAAATGACCAGCACAGTTTCAAATAGCGCGGCGAGCCACGCCAGTAGAAGCGAGAACGGAAAACCAGCCGAAGCGATATAGGACGCTGTCGCGTTGATATCCACGAACTTGAAAACCGCTGCCATGAGGAAGACCGCGGCAAAAATCAGCCGGCCAACCAGGATGGCAATGGACTGCCACGAGAGTGATCCCGCATCCGTATTCATTGCTTTCCCCTCCCTGTCCAGGAAGACCACAGCTTAGACAGGTCAAGTCGGCTCGTTCAAGACCGCTTCTCGCAATTGCAGGCCAAAAGTGTTTTCAGCGTGTAATGGCGATGAGCAAGAGAAGCAGGCTAATGAAGCCAAAGACTGCCCTTAGAACATCAGAGTATTCCCAACGATCGCAATGCAGTCCAGGAATAATCCCTGCACAGCGTGTTCCCTGTCAACGCCAAGTAGATATCAGTGCGCAGTGAAATGCAGAATTATGCCAAACAGCGACATGCCGAAGGCGACCGCTGCTACCGGTAGGATGATTTCCACGGCGGCATTTCGTCCATTCACACGATCCTGCCAGATGTGGAATTCGCTCGAAGCCCACTCCCGGAACGGCTCCTTCGCTTCGTCCTGGTGCGGATGATTTCGCCAGATGCGCCACAGGCCAACCGGT
>VAZZ01000507.1 GCA_005884715.1 Alphaproteobacteria bacterium
CAGCAGGCCATCGCGCGATCGGTGATAGGGACCTAGCCAGAAAGCAAAGACGACATCCTCTGTCGCATCGAATTGCAGACCAGAATTTATGGGTTCCGTTCTTTTTCCCTCCATGGCCCCCACCCTAACCCCTGCGCACAAGGGAGGTGTTAGGGGGCATTGCCCCTGGCGTTGCGCTCATGCACAGTCGGGATGTGAAGAGAAAAACAAACAAGAGTAAAGCGGCGCTGTCGGGCAAATCCGGGCGCGCCTATGTGGCCGGCACCTTCGATACCAAGGCGCGCGAGCTCTGTTATCTGCGCGACTGCCTGGTGAAGCAGGGCATCGAGGTCACGCTGGTCGACCTCTCGACCTCGGCTGCCGAGGCGTCACCTGACGCCGATATCGCCGCATCCAGCGTGGCGACCTTCCATGCGATGGGCGCAGCTGCCGTCTTCGCTGGCGAGCGCGCCAGCGCGGTTGCCGCGATGGCGGAAGCCTTCGCCCATTTCCTCAGATCGCGCGATGATCTGGGCGGTATCATCTCCGCCGGCGGGTCGGGCGCGACCGCGCTGGCGACGCCCGCCATGCGGGGGCTTCCTGTCGGTGTGCCGAAAGTCATGGTCTCCACCATTGCCAGCGGCGATGTCAGGCCTCATGTCGGCAGTTCCGATATAGCGATGATCTATCCGGTCACCGATATTTCCGGCCTCAACCCGATTTCGCGCAAGGTCCTCGCCAATGCGGCAGGAGCACTCGCCGGCATGATGCGCGCCGAGCCCATCGCCGGGGACAAAGAAAAGCCCGCCATCGGCCTCACCATGTTCGGTGTCACCACCCCTTGCGTGCAGGCGGTGACGAGACTTCTCGAAGCCGATCATGACTGCATCGTTTTCCATGCCACGGGGAGCGGCGGACGATCCTTCGAGATGCTGGCGGGATCCGGCTTCTTCGCGGGCGTACTCGATATCACCACTACCGAGATCGCCGACGAGATCGCGGGCGGCGTCCTGACGGCCGGGCCTGAGCGCCTCGACGTCTTCGCCAGCCATGCCATCCCCTATGTCGGCTCCGTTGGCGCGCTCGACATGGCGAATTTCTGGGCCATGGACACGGTGCCGGCGCATCTGCGGGGGCGCCTGCTGCATATCCACAACGCCAATGTCACGCTGATGCGCACGACTGGCGAAGAGAATGCGCGGATCGGCCGGTTCATCGCGGAGAAACTCAACCGGATGAACGGCGCGGTGCGATTCCTCCTGCCAATGAAAGGCGTCTCGGCGCTCGACCAGGACGGCCAGCCGTTCTTCGACAGGCAAGCCGATGCCGCCCTCTTCGCCGCGATCGAGGAGAATTTCCACGATACATCCACGCATCGCCTCGTCAAGCTGCCCTATCACATCAATGACCCGCAATTCGCCGAGGCGCTGGCGCAATCCTTCCGCGAGATCACATCTGGGGAGCCTGCTGACCGATGAGCCGTTTCAAGCGCCAAGACCTTGTCGCCCATTTCCGCGAGATGATCAGGCGGGGCGAGCCGATTATCGGCGGCGGTGCGGGCACCGGCCTTTCCGCCAAGTGCGAGGAGGCGGGCGGCATCGACCTTATCATCATCTACAATTCCGGGCGCTACCGGATGGCGGGCAGGGGATCCCTTGCCGGCATGATGGCCTATGGCAATGCCAATGACATCGTCCTCGACATGGCGCGCGAAGTGCTGCCGGTGGTGAAGAAGACGCCGGTGCTGGCGGGCGTCAACGGCACCGATCCCTTCTGCATCTTCGATGCTTTCCTCGATGAGCTCGCGGCACTGGGCTTTGCCGGGGTGCAGAATTTCCCGACCGTCGGCCTGTTCGACGGAAAGATGCGCGCCAATCTCGAAGAGACCGGCATGGGCTATGGGCTCGAAGTCGATCTCATTCGCCTCGCCCATGCGAAGGACATGCTGACCAGCCCCTATGCCTTCAGTGCCGAAGAAGCCGTCCAAATGGCCAAAGCCGGGGCGGATATCCTCGTCTGCCATATGGGGCTGACGACCGGGGGCGCCATCGGGGCGTCGAGCGCCTTCACACTCGATGACAGCGCCCGCCTCATCAACGAGATGATCAAGGCGGCGCGCAAGATCCGCGACGACATCATCATCCTCTGTCATGGCGGCCCGATCGCCGAACCAGCCGATGCCGAATTCATCCTGAAGCATTGCCCGGGCTGCCACGGCTTCTATGGCGCTTCTTCGATGGAACGCTTGCCAGTCGAGCGCGCGCTCATCGAGCAGACCCGCAAATTCAAAGCGATTGGCGGAAAGTAAGAGGTGGATTCGCTCCTGATTCCTTCTCCCATGGGGAGAAGGAGGGACCCATGCGCAAGCGTGGGAGGATGAGGGGATAGGCTCTATCCGATAGACCTTATCCCCTCACCCTGCCATTACTGCGCAATGGTTAACCCTCTCCCCTGGGAGAGGGAATTCCGCTGTAAGGGAAGATTCACCATTCTCGGGTCAAATCGGCGCATGGGCGTCAGCGCCGGGCAATGCGTCCGGTAAACGGCCATGAGGGCCTTACCGATGATTAGGATTTCCTTAACCGGTTTTGCATTGGCCGCTCTGACAGCGCTTGCGGGGCCCGCCGCGGCGGCAAGCGATGTGACGCTCAATGCCGACCAGGCCAAGATCATCGTCGTCTCCGGCCAGCCGGGCACCGTGATCGTCGGCAATCCGAGCATCGCCGATGTCACCGTGCAGGGCAATCGGGTAGTGCTCATGGGACGCACTTACGGCGTCACCAATCTCATCATCCTCGACCGTGACGGCAATCAACTCGCCGCCCTCGACGTCACGGTGCAGATCACCGACAAGAATGCCGTTCATGTCTACAAGGCGGGCGGGCGCATGAGCCTCACCTGCACGCCGACATGCGAGCAGAGCCTGCAGGTCGGCGATGAGCCGACCAAGGTCTTCGAACCATTGGCCCGCGCGATGCAGACCAAGAGCGATATCGCCAGCGGCACGGCCAAGGCGGCGCAATAGTCCGCAAGACCGGTAACATTTTGTCGAAACCGTTCAACCCGCCGCAATGGCGCGTTGATACATCACCACATGATGTAGTTTGAGGGGCCTCATCATGGGGTGGTACACGGCATCGGATCACCCGAAAAGTCTGCAATTTTTCGGTCCGCTGTTCCAGCTGGCCGCGGGATTGGGCTTGCGCTATAGACCCTTCCGGAAACCTCGCGCCGCGAGCGATGCTGGCCTTTTCCTCTCACCATTGCCTCGCGCATCTTGAATTCGGGCGAAAGTGGATCTTCATATCTTCCTGGCAGTTCTTGTCGCGGCCCTGCTGCATGCAAGCTGGAACCTGCTGGTCAAGCTCGATCTCGACCGCTTCCTCGCTCTGCTCCTGATCTCCTGCGTGATGGGCATCATGGGTATCGTGATGCTGATGATCTTTCCATGGCCAAGCCTGGCGAGCGCGCCCTATTTCGTTGCTTCGGGCCTGTTGCATGTAGGTTACAACATGTTCCTGGCGCGGAGCTACCGCACTGGCGATCTCTCCCAGGTCTATCCGATCGCGCGCGGCACCGCCCCCCTTCTCACATTCTTCGGCGCCTGGGGCCTCGCCGGTGAAGCAGTCACCCACATCGGCGCAACCGGCATCCTGCTGCTTGTCCTGGGCATCTGGCTGACGGCGCGGCCGGGCGCCAGAACGATCCGCCTCGATGGCATGACGTTGTTCTTCGCGTTGGGCACGTCAGGCTTCATCGCCGCCTATACGCTGGTCGACGGCTTCGGCTCCCGCCTGTCGGGTTCGGCTTCGGCCTATGCCGGCGTGCTGTTCGTGCTTGACGCTTTCTTCATGATCGCCGTGGCGCTGTTGACCCGAGGACCGCAAGCCTTCGCTCAGATACTTCCCTCGTGGAAGAGCGGCACCGCCGGGGCGCTGCTGTCAGCAGGCGCCTATTGGATTGTCATCTGGGCGATGAGTCTCGCGCCTATCGCGGCTGTTGCGGCGCTGCGCGAGACCAGCATCCTGTTCGTCATGCTGATGTCGGCGGTGTTCCTCAAGGAAAAAGTGACCGGCTTCCGTCTCCTCGGCGCCACGCTCATCGTCCTCGGCGCGGTGGCGCTGAGGCTCGCATGAATCATACGAATGACGTCGCGTCGTCATGGGCTTGTCATAAATTAAAGCCAGATTAAATACACCAGGAAGCGTCAGTCG
>VAZZ01000508.1 GCA_005884715.1 Alphaproteobacteria bacterium
GGTCGAAGAGATCGATGGCAGTCCCGATGCCGCCTTCGTTGCGGTGAGGCGCGAGCTCACTATCGAGATCGTGAGGCATCTGAACGAGATCGGCTGCGGTGGTGCCGTTATCTATGCTTCGGGCTTTTCCGAGGCAGGCGAGACCGGCAGGCAATTGCAGCGCCAGCTTCTCGAGGCCGGCCGCGGCATGCCGCTGATGGGCCCCAATTGCTATGGCTTCGTCAATGCCAAGGCTAAGGCCGCTCTGTGGCCGGACGAGCATGGTCTCGTTCCCGTCGAGCGCGGGGTCGCCATCATCACCCAATCGGGCAACATCGCCTGCAATTTCACCATGACGCGCCGGGCGCTTCCGGTCGCCGCCGTCTTCGCCATCGGCAACCAGGCCGATATCGACATCGCGCAGATGCTCGAAACTCTCTCTGAAGACCAGAGCATCACCGCCATCGGCCTTCATATCGAGGGCCTGAGGGACATCCCCTCATTCGCAAGAGCCGCCGAGATCGCACGCTTCAACCGCAAGCCGGTCATCGCGCTCAAGACCGGTCGCTCCGAACAGGGCGCCAAGGTGGCGATGAGCCATACTTCCTCGCTCGCCGGTGCCGATACTCTCTATGACGCGCTGTTCGAGCGCTACGGCGTTGCCCGCATGAAATCAGTGACGGCTTTCGTCGAAACGCTGAAATTCCTTCATCATGGCGGACCGCTGAAAGACAACCGTCTCGTCTCGATGAGTTGCTCAGGCGGCGAAGCGGCTCTCATTGCCGATATGGCGATCGAGAAGAAAGTACGTTTTCCGGAATTCGACAGCTCCACCAAGCCCAGGGTCGCAGCGACGCTCAATGAATATGTGTCGATCGACAATCCGCTCGACTACCACACTTTCATCTGGAATCAGGAAGACAAGCTCACCACCACATTCTCCGCTGTCCTCGCCGGTGGCTTCGATGTCGCGATGCTGATCCTCGATATCCCGACGAGCCCCTCGATGCGGCCCGATACCTGGCTCGTCACCGCGAAATCGCTGAAGAATGCGGCTGAAGCGACAAAGGCGCGAACCGCGATGGTGGCAAGCCTTCCCGAATGCATGCCGCTTCCTCTCGCGGATGAGTTGGCGAAGTCGGGTGTCGCGCCCATGATGGGCCTTGATGATGCACTGACCGCCTTCGAGGCTGCAGCTTTCATCGGCCGGAACTGGGCTAGACGCGACAAGTCGCCTCCTCTGCCCGTGATCGCACTGCGCGGCCGTGATCTCATGACGCTGACCGAGCATGACGCCAAGCAGCTACTGAAAAGTCACGGTCTTTCAGTTCCTGATGGGATCATCTGCGCTCCTGGCGACGCGGTGAAGGCCGCCGAGAAGCTCGGCTTTCCGGTTACGCTCAAGGTCTCGTCCACAGCGATCGCGCACAAGACCGAGGCCGGCGGCGTGGCGCTCAATCTCAAGACGGCGGATGACGTTAGGAACGCCGCCCGACACATGGCCCGCCTCGCCGATGAGGTCATTGTCGAGCGCATGGTGATGGGGGCGGTCGCCGAACTGATCATCGGCCTCAAATCCGATCCGCAGTTCGGCCTGGCTCTCGTCCTCGGCGCCGGCGGCATTCTCACCGAACTGCTCAAAGATTCGGCAACGCTCATATTGCCGACATCGCGGCCTGAGATCGAACGTGCACTTAAATCACTAAAAATTTGGAAGCTTATCGAGGGGTTCCGCAATAGATCGGGCGATCAGGAGGGCGTAATCAAGGCGGTCGAGGCGATTGCCGCCTTTGCCGAAGCGCATCGGGGCTTTATAGAGGAGCTTGACGTCAATCCCCTGCTCGTCCTGCCTCCTGGTCATGGTGCCGTGGCGGTCGATGCCCTCATCAGAATGCGAAAAGGCTAGTTCATGTCCTCACCCCTCATTGTCGAGCGCCGCGGCAAGGTCCTCGAAGTCACCATTAACCGGCCCAAGGCTAATGCCATCGACGCGCCGACCAGCCGGATCATGGGAGAGGCCTTCGCGAAATTCCGCGACGATCCGGACTTGCGCGTCGCCATCCTGACCGGCTCGGGAGAGAAATTCTTCTGTCCGGGCTGGGACCTGAAGGCGGCCGCCGCAGGCGAGGCGCCCGATTCCGATTATGGTGTGGGCGGCTTTGGCGGCCTGCAGGAATTGCCCGGCCTTAACAAGCCGGTGATCGCGGCGGTGAACGGCATCGCCTTCGGCGGTGGCTTCGAGATCATGATCTCGGCCGATATCATCATTGCCGCCGATCACGCCACTTTCGCATTACCGGAAATTAATTCGGGCACGCTTGCCGATGCGGCGACCATAAAATTGCCGCGCCGCATTCCCTATCATGTCGCCATGGAACTGCTATTCACCGGACGGCGCATGGATGCCCATGAGGCAAGGCAATGGGGCATCGTCAATGAGATCGTGACCCAGCCCAATTTGATGATAAGAGCGCGCGAAGTCGCTTCCATGCTGGCCGACGGCCCGCCACTGGTCTACGCCGCCATCAAGGAGACGGTGCGCGAGACCGAGCGGCTCACCATCCAGCAGGCTTTCGATCTTGTCACCAAGCGCAAGCTCGCGACCATCGACAGGCTCTATTCGAGCGAGGACCAGCGCGAAGGTGCGCGTGCTTTCGCTGAGAAACGCAAGCCGGTGTGGAAGGGACGTTGAGCGCATGCCCCCGAAAAGTGTGAAGCGGTTTTCGGATAAGGGCATGCGCAAGGAAAATGACACCATGCACCGCCGAACTTTCTTCAAATGGCTAGGCGGTCTTGTTCTGTCGGGCGCCGCGGTAACCGCCTATGGCTTCGGCATCGAGCCGCGCTTTCTTCTGCGCGTGCAACGATATGAATTGACGCCGCAAGGCTGGCCGCCTGATTTCAAGCTGCGCATCGCGGCCCTGGCCGATATCCATATGGGCGAACCCTATATGGGCCTGGCGCATCTCGAGCGTATTGTCGAAACCACCAACGCGCTCGCTCCCGATCTCATCCTGCTGCTGGGCGACTATGCCGCCGGCCATCGCTGGGTGACACGGAAGATAGCCATCAAGGACACGGCGGCGCTCCTCACTCAACTCAAGGCGCCACTCGGTACACATTGCATTCTCGGCAATCACGACTGGTGGGATGACAGAGAGGCGCAGAAACGGCGCGCCGGCCCCAATCTCAATGGCGTGGCACTCGAGGCGGCGGGCTTCCCCGTCTATGAGAATGACGGCGTCAGGCTTGAGCACAAGGGCAAGGGCTTCTGGCTCATGGGCCTTGGCGACCAGATCGCCTTCATCGAAGGGCGCAACCGTTTCGCCGGCCTCGACGACCTCGATGCGACTCTGGCCAAAGTCACCGATGATGCGCCGGTCATCCTGATGATCCATGAGCCGGATGCTTTCACCAAGGTGCCCTCGCGCGTTTCACTGACGCTCGCCGGCCACACCCATGGCGGTCAGGTGCGCCTCCTCGGCTATTCGCCGGTCGTGCCGTCGGCCTATGGCAACCGTTTCGCCTATGGCCATGTGATCGAGCAGGATCGCCATCTCATTGTTTCGGGCGGGCTCGGCTGCAGCATCGTGCCCGTGCGCTTCGGCGTGCCGCCGGAGATCAATCTGATCGAGCTCGGCGCGTGAGCGCCCTCCTCGCCGTCAAAAAACCTTGAGACGCGACCGGCTCATGACAAAGCCATTCCGGCCGCGCTTGCATTCGAGACCCTTGGTCGAGGCCTGGCAGGTGAAGGGACCGGCCTTCCAGATCTCGCCATAAGCGAGAACCGGCTCCGCCGAGCAGCAGGAGGCATCGCCCACATTCTTGATCAGGACGGCCTTGCCTTTAGGCCCGAGCACGATACGCACATAGCGGGGCTCGACCCGGTCGCAGGAAAGCTCCGGCCCGCCATCGACCGGCTGATAATGCGCAACCCCGCCTTTCGGCGTATAGATGCAGCCGACATTGCCGGAAGGGAGAACGAATTCGATCTGCTCCTCTGCCACTGCGGGAAGCGAGATCGTGGCCACCAGGATGGCCGCAACCGTTGAGCGAAAGATCAGCATGCCGGAATCATTCGTATTGAATGAAAATATGATCACCACTCTACCATGAAACCAGTTCTTGCCGCGCTTACAATTGTTGCGATATCGGCTTCCGTCTGCTCCACGCGCAGCCATGCAAAGGACGCCGAACAAACATTGGAGAATCCCGCCGAAACGCAGCCAGGACTCCCGATGGGACAAACCCCTGGTGAGCATCAACCCGGCGCGCTCTTTTGTGCGTTCAGGGACAAGGAGGACGACTTTGTCCACGTTCTCTTATGCCGGTTCGAGGATTCGGAGACCTGTATCTTGACCGCTCCTAAGCCCTTGAAGGCCATGCTGCAAAGATTTGACGCGGTGAAGATGCTCAAAATTGGGTCAACGGATGATGGGTGCTCCGAGCTCACTTTCAGCGGGAACTTGAAATCCCCGGACTAGCCGATCGGGGTAAGAAAAGCAGGACCAGCAGCGCGCCGATCCACAGGCTTGCAGTGGCGGCAAGACACGTAGCGAAGAACCCATAAGTTGCATAGACGCTGCCATAGACACCACCACCGAGGCCGACCGCCACATAGGTGATGAAAGAGAACAGCCCCATGGCGGTCGATGCCGACATGCTGCGCCAATCCCCAGATCACCGGATAGGTGATCGCCGTCCACAGCGTAAGCGTGGAGATCGGCAGGAGGATGTAGTTGATGCCAAGGATGAAGAGAGCGAGCGCCATCAAACGCGTTGGTCCCACCCGATCGATGAAGCCATCGAAGAAGACGGCAAGCCCGAAGCCCAAGCCATAGGAACAGGCGACGAGCCCGCCGAGCCAGGCGCCCGCATGATGCAGGTGACGCACATGATCGCCGAGGAACGTATAGGTCTGGTAGAAGCCGATCATGAAGACGAAAGTGGCGATGAGCGCCAAGCGGATGCCCTTCACGGCCAGCGCCTGCCCATAGGCTACCGGCCGCGATGCCGCAGTTGATGACGCCCGCGGCAGCAATCCGATGCCGAAGATCATGCCGGCCGAAATGAGCGCAACGGCGAGGAAAGTGCCGCGCCAGTCGACGAGATCGGCAATGAGGGCGGCGAACGGAATGCCGGCCACCATGGCGACGGACCAGCCGAAGATCACCCGCCCCATGGCGCGTGAGCGCATATGGTCGGGTGTCAGGTCGGCGGTAAGTGCGTAGGTTCCGGGGATGATGACGCCCGCAGCAAGACCGGTAACGAATTGCCCGGCCACCAGCACCCGCCAGTCGAAGGCAGCCGCGCATAGGGCAAGCCCCGCTGCGATGATCGCGAAGGCGATCTGGATCGCCTGGCGTTTCGGCCACTGGCCGAGCCGTGGCGCGGCCACGAGGGCCGCCAGCGCCACGCCCGCGCCATAGGCGCCCGAGGCGATGCCGATCTCGACCGGGCCCGCCGCCAGAGACTGGGCGATGTCAGGCAAAAGCGGCGACAGCATCAGTGCCTGGATGCCCACCGCGGCAATGCCGCACATCAGGATCATGAGATGGTTCTGCGGGGACGGTGCTGTGGAAATGGCAGTCACGTGGCGAACACCAATAGATGATTTATATTGTTGCCCATATCATGTTAATGAAAGGGAGAGAATTGACTATTTTTTTGCGATGAACCCTGTTCATAGGATGACCCGATATGGATGCCACTGACCGAAAGCTGTTAGCTATCCTGGCCGATGATGCCACCATCGGCTTTCGCGAACTCGGCGAGAAACTGGGCCTCTCTGCTCCTTCCGTCTATGAGAGGGTGAAAAAGTTGAAAGCCCAGGGCGCCATCCGCCGCACCACCATCGAGATCAATGGCGAAGCGATTGGCTGCCCCCTTCTCGCTTTCGTCCATGTGACGACCGAGGGCTGGGGCAAGACCCCGGAAATGCTGTCGATTACCGACGACCCACGGGTGGAGGAGCTGCATTCTGTCGCCGGCGATACTTGCATTCTTCTTAAAGTACGCTGTGAGGGAACTCTCGCCCTCGAGCAGCTCCTGAAGCGCGTCTATGACACGCCGGGCGTCAGGAGTACGCGCTCCTATATCGCCCTCAACACCTATCTGGAGCGCGGACCACGGACGGAACTTTTCAGTAAAATTAGCGACCAAACCAATTCTTAATGCCGCCTTTCATCGACCTTGGAATATTCGGCTCTGGCGTTGAACTCTTTACACGCCTCTGCCGTAGCTAGATCGACACGTGTAAGGCGACAGGAGACTTGGTCCGATCAAGGTATGGCGATCGGGCCGCGTTTTGCTTTTAGGATTTCTCCGCGATCGCCTTGAGCTTGCCGAGACCCTTTTCCAGATCCTCGCCGAACTCGCGATCGTACAGAAGTCCCATCCAGCGCTCGAGCGGGTTGCGCAGGAGCGATTTGAGGCCCCAGGTAGCCTTCGTGTCATTCACCACCGGCCCAAGCTCGATATAGATTATCGCATCGCCCATATCGCCGAAATCGAGCGTCGTGGCGAAACGCTTGTCAGGTTCGTAGTCGACAACCATCTGCGAACCGGTGCCTACTTGCGGGTTATCCGAGCTCCACGACATTTTCTGGCCGATACCGATCTCTGGCCTTTCGAATGTATAATGCAGGCCCGGATCGATTTCGGCCCAGGGCGAGAATTCGGGGAAGCGCTTGAGGTCGCCGACAATGGCAAAGACTTTCTCGGGCGGTGCTGCGATGGCGATTGTGCGTTCCACGACGGCTTCGCTCGGCAATATATAGGCGCCGCCCATGAAGATGACGACGAGCGCGATCAGCGCATAAGCAACACTCAAGAGAAACTTCTTCATCCACTGGTCCTCGGCAATAGCGGCCTCTATAGCTCACCAATGCGCAATGCCCAACTGTTCGAGATCAGGCCCTATCGCCCGAGCGACCTTGACGCAGCGGCCGAGGCCGCCAATGCCGCTTGCCGCCAGGCCTATGCCTATTTCGGCTACAACCATCCGGTCTCGGTGACACGCACGCGGCTCAGCGAAGCTTTGGCGGAAGGCCAGACCTGTTTCCTGCCGGAGGTAAATGGCGTGGTCGTCGGCATTCTTACGATGAAACCGGCCTTCATCGACAAGCTGTTCATCGCTCCCCATTGGCAAGGTTTCGGCATCGGTTCGGCCTGCCTCGATTTCGCCAAATCGCTTTATCCGGCCGGCATCGAACTCCACAGCGCGCAGCAGAATTACGGCGCCTGCCGCCTCTATGAGCGCCACGGCTTCATTGCCGTCACCCATCTGATCTTCAAGCCGATCGGCATCGGCGACGTCATCTACCGCTGGCCGGGATATTGATGCATAAGTACGGCCTTCGTCACCTTCGCAGTCACCCCATGTCACAGATATTTCATCCCGAATTCAAGGCACGCCCCTTCTGGTGGGAGGCCTATGCGCCCGAAACCGTTGCGCAGATCGATCTGCCGAAAGAAGCCCGTGTGGCGATCGTGGGTGCGGGCTACGCCGGTCTCTCGGCGGCGCTGGCCCTCAACGACGCCGGTGTCGATTGCGTCATCCTCGATGCCAATGAACCGGGCTTAGGCGCCTCGACTCGCAATGGCGGAATGGTGTCGGGCGGCGTCAATGTCAGCAAGCGCTATCTCGCAAAGCCGATGACGCCCGAGGAGGCGGCTCCGTTTCTGAACGATGCGGCCGATGCCTTCACCCATATCGAGGATCTCGTCGAGCGCGAGAAGATCGCCTGTGACTGGACCAAGGCCGGCTATTTCCTCGGCGCCTGGTGCAACAGTCATTATCGCGACATGGAGAAAAAGGTCGCGGTGCTGAATGCCAATGCGCAGTCGGGCGCCTATATCGTGCCGCGCGAGAGACAACGCGAGGAGATTGGGTCGGATTATTATCGCGGCGGCATGGTGGTGGAGCGTGCCGCTCAAATCCACCCTGCTCTATATTACAAGGGCCTGCTCGATATCATTCGCAAGCGGAATATTCCAATCGCCGCCAAGACGCCGGTGACGAGACTCACCCCCTCTGGCACAGGCTGGATCGTCACCACGCCCAGAGGCGAGATTAAGGCCTCGGATGTCGTGATCGCCACCAATGGCTATACCGGCGACGTGACGCCGCAATTCAAGCGCCGCGTCGTGCCGGTCGGATCCTATATCATCGCCACCGAGGAACTCGCGCCCGAGATCGCCGCATCCCTGTCGCCGAAGAACCGCTCGATCGCCGATACGCGCCGGGTTCTCACCTATTATCGCATGGCGCCCGACGGCAAGCGCCTCATATTCGGCGGACGCGCCAAATTCGGTCAGACTGATCCGGTCGACACCGCGCCCATTCTTTATCGCTTCATGCTCGATCGCTATCCGCAGCTCAAGGGTGTGAAGATCACCCATGCCTGGACCGGCAACGTCGCCTTCACCTTCGATGAGATGCCGCATATGGGGAAGTTCGACAATCTTCACTATGCTTTGGGCTGCAACGGATCAGGTGTGGCGATGCTGAGCTATTTGGGCTTCCAGACCGGCCGCAAGATTGCGGGCCATGTCAACCGCATCTGCGCCTTCGACAGTGAGGATTTTCCCTCGCATCCGCTCTATAGCGGCAATACCTGGTTCGTGCCGTGGATCGGGCGCTATTTCCGCACCCGCGACTGGATCGATCGCAATATTGGGAGCTAGCCAAACCATTCTATCCGCCCTCAGCCTGAGGTGCGAGCGAAGCGAGCCTCGAAGGCTTGTTGCACAAGCTCACCTATCCTGAGGGGCGCTTCGAGGGCCGCTTCGCGGCCACCTCAGCGTGAGGGTGTTATACTACCCGCAACGCGCCTGGAGCGTCCACACCCCGCCCTTGAATTTAGGCGAGCCGACGAGACGGCCTCTTTGTCCTTCCGGACAGGCGAAATAGCCGAGCGAGGACGAGGCGATATTGATCGCATCTTTCTGGGCGTCCGATTTCATCGGCGCGGTCGTGCCCGAAACCATCATGTCGAAGGCTTTCATTGCGTCATTATAGGTGTAGTTCAGCGCATAATGCTGGCCGTTATAGTAGATCGGCTCGGAGCGCGACTGGGTCTGGACGCTCTTCGGGCCGCCCGAATTGATGTCGACATGACCCGCTTTGCTGCAGGCAGCAGCGAGGACGGACACACAAGCGACGGCGAGCACGCGGAAGGTCATGGGGAAGGAATCCAGAAAACGGTGGGAAGGCCCCGCGCATATAGGGCTGTTCGCCCGCCATGTACAGGCAGGAGGTTTATCAAACGCATCCGGCCTCTAAGTGCGAACTGTGACATTTTTGCGAGGCGTCTCGACGGCATCCAGCCTTAATGGCATAGAGCCCGGCATGTTCCCCTTCGATGTCTCCTCACTCCTCGCCCGCCGTGCCGCTCAATCCGATGAAGGCGCCATCGTGCGCATGTCGCAGCGCGCCCGCGACCTCAGGGCCAAGGGCCAGGACATCGCCAGCCTGACGATCGGCGAACCCGATTTCGACACGCCCCTTCATATCCAGGCCGCGGCAACTGAGGCCATGCGCAAGGGTCTTACGCATTATTCGCCAGTCGCCGGCATTGCAGACCTCCGCCAGGCTTTGGCAAAGAAGCTCAAGGACGAGAACGGCCTCGACTATGCGGCATCCGAGATCGTCATCGCCAATGGAGCAAAGCAGGCGATCGCCAATGCCGTCCTCGCCCTGATCGAGCCCGGCGATGAGGTGATCCTGCTCTCGCCCTATTGGGTGTCCTATGAGATCACCGTGCGCCTCGCGAGCGGCATTCCTGTCGTAGTCAAGGCTGGCGTCGAGGAGAACTTCAAGGCGCCACCAGCCAGGATCGCCGCCGCCTTGACGGAGCGAACCAAGCTTCTGATCCTCAATTCGCCAAACAACCCGACGGGTGCCGTTTGGACCAAGGCCGAACTCGAGACGCTGGCTCAAGTAGTGGTGAGCCATCCCCGCCTGATGGTCCTCTCTGATGAGATCTATGAATATATCCTGTTCGACGGCAAGATGACGTCGTTCGCGAGCCTGCCCGGCATGCGCGAGCGCGCCATCACGGTGAACGGCTTCTCAAAGAGTTTTGCTATGACCGGATGGCGGCTTGGCTATTCGGCAGGCCCGGCCCCTCTGGCGGTGGCCATGGCGCGCCTGCAAAGCGGAATTACCGCCGGTGCCAATTCTTTCGTGCAGCATGCCGCCCTGACCGCTTTGTCCTCACCTCGCGATGATGTCGAGACCATGCGCAGGCGCTATCAAGCGCGCCGCGACATCGTGGTTTCCGCCCTGACCGCTATTCCGGGCCTGCGCCTGGCGCCTATCCCCGCGACCTTCTACGCTTTCCCCAATGTCGGCGCCTTTATTGGCCGCAAGGCTGGCAATCACGTTATGGACAGTGTGGAAACGCTGTGTGACTGGCTGCTCGAGGAAATGGGCGTCGCCATCGTGCCGGGCTCGGCCTTTGGCGATCCCAGCTGCATCCGGTTGTCTTTCGCGACCGGCGAGGCCGAGTTGGAAAAAGCGCTTGCTCGTTTCGCCGGCGGCTTGCAACGGCTCGTCTGAGCAAATCCCGTAGGGCCTATTCCGCTGCTTCCGCCGTGGGCGGTCGCCGCTGCTTCTTCACCTTTGCCACTGCGGCCTCGCGATCGCGGTCATTTGCGGCTTCGGCCATGACCGGCGGAACTCCAGCATGGGCGGGCACACCACCTGCCGCCAGCGCTTCCTTGGGCCGCCGGTCGGCGGCGATATAGGTGTAGACGACAGGCGTGATGAACAGCGTGAACATCGTGCCGACCGTCATGCCGGCGGCGATCACCAGGCCAATGTCGAATCGGCTCTTGGCGCCGGCGCCGGCGGCGATGAGCAGTGGGACGACGCCAATCACCATGGCGGCGGTCGTCATCAGGATCGGCCGCAGACGCACCGCGGCGGCTTCCTTGATGGCTGCGAACTTGTCGTAATTCTGCTCTTCCTGGAGCTTGTTGGCGAATTCCACCATGAGAATACCGTGCTTCGAGATGAGCCCAATCAAGGTCACCAGGCCGATCTGGGTATAGATATTGATCGTACCGGAACCGAGATTGATCGGCGACTGGCCCTGCGTCATGCCGTTCACCTCGCCCATGATGAACAGGAAGAACAAGGCGCCGAACATCGAGGCCGGCAGGCCGATCAAGATGATGAACGGATCGCGGAAGCTTTCGAACTGGGCCGCCAGCACGAGATAGATGACAATAAGCGCGAACAAGAACGTGTAGGCCAGTGTATTGCCCTCAGTGACGAACTGCCGGCTTTCACCCTGGAAGTCGTAGGTCATGCCTTGTGGGAAATACTCATTGGCCTTCTGCTGCAGGAACGCCACGGCCTCGCCGACAGTGCGGCCGGGGAAAGGCGCCCCCTGGAAGGTCGCGGAATTGAGCTGCTGGAAGGTCGCGAGACTGTTGGGCTGCACCGTCTGGTCGAGCCTGATGAAGGACGACAGGGGCACCATGTCGCCCGACGTGGTGCGCAATTGATAATCGAGCAGCCGCGCGGCCGTGCCGCGGAACGCACGCGGCACCTGGGCGATCACTTCATAGGACCGGCCCTGGATATTGATGCGGTTGACATTGTTGCCGCCCAGCAGCACGGCGAGCGTCGCGCCGACGTCGCTCATCTTGATGCCGAGCTGGTTGGCCTTGTCCTTGTCGATGATCAGCTCGGCCTGCGGCGTTTCGAATCTGAGATCGGTATTGGTGAAGATGAACAGACCGCTCTTCTTCGCATCCGCCTCGATCTTGTCGAGCACTTCGGCCACCTTGGTATAGTCGCCCGGCGTCTTGATGACGAATTCGACCGGCATTTCGCCCGCACCGATCGGAATGGCAGGTGGCGCGGTGGCGAAGGTCTTGACGCCCGCAATGCCGGAGAGCTTGCCCTGCATTTCCTTGATGATCATCGTATCGGAGCGCTGGCGCTGGTCCCAGGGCTTGACAATGAGGCCGATGAAAGCGGAGTGCACCGATCCCAAGCCAACGATGGAGAACACGTTCTGCCGCTCCGGCACATCCATGAAGAGCTGAGTCACCCGATCGCCATAGGCCTGCAGATAGTCGAGATTGGTGTGCTCGGGGGCATTGACGAAGGAGAACATGACGCCCTGGTCCTCGGCCGGCGCCAATTGCTTGTTGATCGCGCTATAGAGTATGCCCGACATGGCGACGATGATGACGACCATCAGGGCGAAGACCGGCCTCTGCTTCAGAGCACCCTCGAGACGGCGCGAATAGAAGCGGCGCACCGCGCCGAAAACGCGCTCGATCAGGCGCTCGAACCAGCCTTCCTGCTCGTGCTGCTTGAAGATCTTGGAGCACATCATCGGCGACAGCGTCAGCGCGATGAGCCCCGAGACGATCACCGCGCCCGCCAGCGTAAAGGCGAATTCGCGGAACAGCGCGCCGGTTAACCCCGAGGTGAAGCCGATGGGCGCATAGACCGCCGCCAGCGTCATCGTCATGGTGATGACAGGCCCGGCGATCTCGCGGGCGCCGGCAAGTGCGCTCTGGAACGGCGTCATGCCGTCTTCGATATGGCGATGAATGTTCTCGACGACGACGATGGCGTCGTCGACCACAAGGCCGATGGCCAGCACGAAGGCGAGCAGCGTCAGGAGGTTGATCGAGTAGCCAAGCGCGAGGAGGAAGATCGCCACACCCACCAGAGACAGCGGAATGGTGACAACCGGAACCAGGGTCGAGCGTACATTGCCGAGAAACAGGAAGATGACGATGATGACGATGATCGTCGCTTCGCCGAGTGTCTTGCTCACTTCCCAGATCGACGAATTGATGAACACGGTTGCATCATAGGCGATGCTCGCCTGAAGCTGCGGCGGCAGCTGGCGCTGCAGGTTGGGAAATTCGGCGCGCACTTGCGCGATCACCGACAGCGGGTTGGCGTCAGGCGTCGTGGTGATGCCCAAGAACACCGCCTTCAGCCCGTCGAAGGCCGATGCCGAATCGAAGTTCTGCGGCCCGAGATCGACGGTCGCGATCTGACCTAGGCGGATGATGGTGTCGTTCTTGACGGCGACGACGAGCTGCAGGAACTGGTCGGGCGTTTCGAGCGAGGTCTTGGCATCGATGTTCTGCTGGATGAAATCGCCCTTCACGCTGCCGGCGGCGGTGGTGAAATTGTTCTGCGCCAGCGCGTTGTTGACATCGAGCGGGGTGATGCCGAGCGCCGCCATCTTGTTCGGATTGAGCCAGACGCGCATGGCGAAGGTCAAACCGCCAAGGATCTCGGCCTTTGCCACGCCGTTGATTGCCTGGATCTGCGGCCTGATCACGCGGTCGAGATAGTCGCTGATCTGTGCCGGCGCCATGGTCTTGGAATTGAAGCCGATATACATGAGCGCATAGGGTGTTCCCGTCGTGCGCGTCACCACCGGATCTTTCGATTCTTCCGGCAGCACGCTCTTCACTTCATTGACCTTGGAAAGAACGTCGGCCAACGCCCGATCGCCGTCGGCGTCGAGCTTGAGTTTCAATGTGATCGTCGAAAGATTTTGCGCCGAGGTCGATTTAAGCGTGTCGATGCCCTCGGTCGAGGCCACCGCCTGCTGGAGCGGCGTCGTAATGAAGCCCTTGATCTGGTCGGCATTAGCGCCCGGATATGAGGTGGTGATGGTAATCGTGGTGTCGGAGACCTTGGGGAACTGACGGACCGGCAGATTCCATACCGAATTGGCGCCCACCAGCAGAATGAGCAGGCTTACGACTGTCGCCAGCACCGGGCGGCGAACGAAGATGTCGGTGAAACTCATGGGTCGCCCCGCTATTGCGTATTGCGGTCAACCGTCAGGTTGAGCGCGATCGAATTGTCGATTCGGACTTTCGAACCCTGGTCGATCTTGTTCTGGCCGGCGATCACGACCTGATCTCCCGGCTTTACGCCATCGACCACATTCACTCTGCCGCCACGCGTCATGCCCAATTTCACGAAGCGCCGCTCGATCTCGAGACCGGGCTCCTTCGCATTGGGATCCGGATTCTTCGCCTTCACCACCGCAAAGACGCTGTCGCCATAAAGCGAGTAGGTCACCGCCGTCTGCGGAATCGTAACTACCGGTTGAGGCTCACCGACTGTCACCGTCACGTCGGCATACATGCCGGGAACCAGGCGCCCGTCGGCATTCGCGATCTTGGCGCGCACCGTGATCATCCGGCTCGACGCCGAAACCCGCGCATCGGTCGTGGTCACCTCGCCGTTGAAACTGTCATCCGGATAGGCGCTGAATTTGGCATTCACCTTCTGGCCGACCTTGATGCGGCCGAAATCGCTCTCGGTCACGGTGAAATCGGCATAGATCGGATCGACGCTCTGCAGCCAGATCAGCGTCTGCCCGGCGGCCACATATTTGCCCACCGCCACATCGCGCAGGCCCAGCCTGCCGTCCCATGGCGCATAGATCGACTTCTGGGCGATCAAGGCCTGGGTACGTTCGATATCGGCCTGGAGCCGGTCGCGCAGCATCCTTGCCGTATCGAGATCGGCCTTGGCCGCAAAGCCCTTGTCGAAAACCTTCTGCCGGCGATCGAGCTCGGTCTGGGCATTTTC
>VAZZ01000509.1 GCA_005884715.1 Alphaproteobacteria bacterium
GTCTCGAGCGGATAAGGCAATGGATCGGGCGCCTTGACGGACCGACTGTCATCGTCGCCCATGGCGCGATCGGACGCTGCCTGATCGGGCTCGTTTCCGGACTTTCCCCCGCCGTTCTTGTCAAGGCGCCGACCCCTCAGGGGCATTTCTGCAGGCTTCAGGACGGGCGCATCGATTGGTTTGATACGGACGGCAATCTGGCCGGAGATTACCGCGAATAATCCATCAGACGATGGCTATTTGACGCAATCGTCTTTGCGCCTTAAGCAATGGCCCCATGTCGCATAACAGCTTCGGCCATATGTTCCGGATGACGACCTTCGGTGAAAGCCATGGGCCGGCGCTCGGCTGTGTCGTCGATGGCTGTCCGCCCGGCATCGCGCTCACCGCCGCCGAAATCCAATCCTATCTCGACAAGCGCCGCCCCGGCCATGCCGATTTCACCTATCTCGCCAAATATGGGCTGCGCGACTATCGCGGTGGCGGGCGCTCATCGGCGCGCGAAACCGCGGCGCGAGTCGCGGCCGGCGCCATTGCCCGCAAGATCATACCGCAAGTGAGCGTGCGCGGCGCTCTGATCCAGATCGGCCCGCACAAGATCGATCGTACCCATTGGAACTGGGACGAAGTCGACCACAATCCGTTCTTCACGCCCGACGCATCGGCCGTCGAGCCCTGGTCGGATTATCTCGACGAGGTACGCAAGGCGGGTTCGTCCTGCGGCGCGATCATCGAAGTCGTGGCAAGCGGCGTTCCGCCCGGCTGGGGTGCTCCCGTCTACGGCAAGCTCGACCAGGATATCGCCGCTGCGATGATGAGCATCAATGCGGTGAAAGGGGTCGAGATCGGTGCCGGATTTGGTGCCGCGCTCCTCTCCGGTGAAGAGAATGCCGATGAGATGCGGATGCGCCACGGCAAGCCGGAATTCAGCACCAATCATGCCGGCGGCGTGTTGGGCGGCATCTCGACCGGCCAGGAGATCGTAGTGCGCTTCGCCGTCAAGCCGACTTCGTCGATCCTGTCACCGCGCAAGACGGTTACGTCCACGGGCGAGAATACCGATATCGTGACGACCGGCCGCCACGATCCGTGTGTCGGCATCCGCGCCGTGCCAGTGGGCGAAGCAATGCTCGCGATTGTGCTGGCAGATCATTTCCTCAGGCATCGCGGCCAGACCGGCGCATACTAAGGCATGAGCGCGTCAAATTCAGGAGAAGTCCATGTCCGTGTCCGTCAAGCAACTCATGGCTGCCGCCAATGAAGCCGTCCCGAAGATCAGCGTGGATGAGGCGCGCAAGCTCGTCGCCAAGGAGAATGCGCTCATGGTCGATGTTCGCGATGGGACCGAGGTCGCCAATACCGGCAAGATCAAGGGAGCGGTCCATGTGTCGCGCGGCATGATCGAATTCCGCGCCGATACCGAGGCGCCTTCGCACGATCCGAAATTCCAGAAGGATCGCCCTGTCATCCTCTATTGCGCGTCAGGCGGCCGCGCAGCGCTCGCCGGCAAGGTACTGAAGGACATGGGCTACACCAAGGTGCGCAATCTCGGCGGCTTCAAGGACGCCGTCGATGGTGGACTTGAGACCGAGCCCGGCTGATCGTCAATCGTCACTCCATCGGAACCGGATAGCGGGCAAAAGCGTTGCCTCAACTCAGCCGGAATACTCATGGCCGAGGCAGAATGTTTGACCAGTTCGATACCTCTGAAATCCGCACGAAGGAAACAACGATCTTCATGCGCAAGTCAGGTAATGGGCCACCTCTCCTTCTGCTGCATGGCTTTCCGCAGACCCATTTGATGTGGCGCGATGTTGCGCCATTGCTCGCGGCCGACTTCACCGTCATCTGCGCCGATTTGCCGGGCTATGGTCAAAGCGGCTGTCCTGCCTCCGATCCGGAACACATGCCCTATTCGAAGCGGGCGATGGCTCGCGAGCTGGTGGGCGTGATGGAACAACTGGGTTTTGAACGCTTCGCGGTTGCCGGACATGATCGCGGCGCTCGCGTGGCCTATCGAATGGCGCTTGATCATCCCAGGCATGTCACAAGGCTTGCCGTGCTCGATGTGGTGCCGACCGGCGTCGCTTGGAAACGAGCCGATGCCGATTTCGCACTGGGCTTCTGGCCATGGTCGCTGCTGGCCCAGCCGGAACCTTTGCCGGAGCGCATTCTTGCTGTG
>VAZZ01000510.1 GCA_005884715.1 Alphaproteobacteria bacterium
CCCGGGGCGAGTTTCTCACCCTGCTCGGACCTTCGGGTTCCGGCAAGACGACCACGCTGATGATGCTGGCCGGCTTCGAGCCCTCGACGCAAGGCGAGATCTACCTGCAAGGAAAGCCGATCAGCAAGCTGCCGCCGCATAAACGCGGCATCGGCATGGTGTTTCAGAACTATGCGCTGTTCCCGCATATGACGGTCGCCGAGAACCTGGCTTTTCCGCTCAAGGTAAGGGGCATTCCCAAGCCGGACATCAAGGACAAGATAGATCGCGCCCTCGACATGGTGGAACTCCCCGCATTCGGCCACAGGCGGCCGTCTCAGCTGTCCGGCGGCCAGCAGCAGCGCATCGCGGTGGCGCGGGCGCTCGTCTTCGAACCCGATCTCGTGCTGATGGACGAACCGCTCGGAGCTCTCGACAAGCAGCTTCGCGAGCAGATGCAGTATGAGATCAAGCATCTGCATGACCGCCTCCAGATCACCGTGGTCTATGTGACCCATGATCAGTCCGAGGCGCTGACGATGTCCGACCGCATCGCCGTGTTCAATGACGGCATGATCCAGCAGCTCTCCAAGCCGGATGAGCTCTATGAACGACCCTGCAACTCCTTCGTCGCTCAGTTTATCGGCGAGAACAACCGGCTGAAAGGCACGGTCGAGGAATTGGGCAAAGACAATTCATGCACGGTCAGGCTCACTTCCGGCGACACCGTCAAGGCATCGGCGGTCGGTGTTTCAAGAAAGGGCGAAACGACGCTCCTGTCCTTGCGTCCGGAACGGGTCGAGATCAACCCTGAGAACGGCAACCTGTCAAACATCCTTGACGGCCGGATCGAGGAGATCATCTATCTGGGCGATCACATGCGCACCCGCCTTTCCGTAGCCGGACAAACGGATTTTATCGTCAAGGTGCCGAACCGCCAGCGTGACTGTGGACTGAAGGAAGGCGAAAAGGTCAAGCTCGGCTGGACGGTCGAAGACTGCCGCGCCCTCGATTGCCAGGAGCCGATGCAATAATCAGCTGGAGGCGCCGCGCAGCCTCTCGCTGCGCCGACGCAGGAGTTCGATCCCTATCAGCAATGTGACTGAGAACAGGATCAGCACGGTCGCCGCCGCCGTGATCGTCGGGCTGATCTGCTCGCGAATGCCGGAGAACATCTGCTTAGGCAAGGTTCTTTGCTCGGCGCTGGTGATGAAGAGCGCTACCACCACTTCATCGAAAGAGGTCACGAAGGCGAAAAGCGCGCCTGAAATGATGCCGGGAAGAATGATCGGCAGGATGACATTGGTGAATACGGTCAGCGGCGGTGCACCGAGCCCCGAGGCAGCACGCGACAGTGAATGATCGAAGCCGGAGAGCGTCGATGTCACGGTCACAACCACAAAAGGCGTCGCCAGCACCGTATGTGCCAGCACCAGGCCTGAAATCGTGGCGATCAGGCCGAGCTGGGCATAGAAGAGATAAATGGCGACGGCGGTGATGATGACGGGAACGATCATCGGGGAAATGAGGACGCCGAGGATGACCGGTTTGAACGGCAGGCCGGCGCGGCTCAATCCAAGCGCCGCCAGTGTTCCGAGTGCCGTCGCAAGGACGGTGACTAGAGCGGCGACGAGAAGGCTTATCTTGACCGCACTCATCCAGCGCTCATTGGTGAAGAAATCGTCGTACCATCTGAGCGACAGGCCGGGCATCGGGTAGCTGAAATAGGGTTCGGCGTTGAAGGACAGCGGCATGATCGCGATGATCGGCGAGATCAGAAACAGGAGAACCAGCCCGGTGAACACGAGCGTGGCGTAGTAGACGAATGTCTCGAACGGGGTCGCGTAGGAAGGAAGCTTCATGGCAGCCCTGCCGCATGTTCAAGCCGATCCGCTACCCTCATGCTGAGGTGCGACCCCGGCCTCGAGCCGAGGGAGCCTCGAAGGGTGTATCGCAACAGACTCGCTTTATCCTGATGGATGCTTCGAGGGCCGCTTTGCGGCCACCTCAGCATGAGGATACTGGGCGAGACGATATTTTCCAAAGTCACCATGAGCTAGCCGAGCTTGACCTTGTCGATACCGACAAGCCGGTTATAGACGAAGTAGAGAACGAGCGTCGCGGTCAATAAGACCGTGCCGAGGGCGCAGGCCTTGCCCCAGTTGTTCTCGCGATTGATCGCCTCGGCGATAATGCCGGACACCATCTGATCGGACGGTCCGCCGACAAGCGCAGGCGTGATGTAATAGCCCAGGCAAAGGATGAAGGTGAGGAGGCAGCCGGCACCAATGCCGGGCAGCGTCTGGGGCAAATAGACGCGCGTGAACGAATAGACAGGGCCACCGCCCAGCGAGCGTGCGGCACGCATGTAGGACGGCGGTATGGTCTTCATCAAGCTGTAGATCGGCAGCAGCGTGAACGGCAGCTGTATATGGGTCATGGCGACAATCGTGCCGAAACGGCTGAAGATAAGCGGCAGGGGATGATTGACGAGCCCTGTGCCGAGCAGCAGATCGTTGATCGGCCCGTTATCCTGGAGGATGACGAACCAGGCGGTAGTGCGCACCAGAAGCGAGGTCCAGAATGGCAAGAGAACGAAGATCATCAGGATATTGGCGATGCGCGCCGGCGTATTGGCGAGCACATAGGCCACCGGAAAGCCGAGGATCAGCGTCAACAGCGTGACAGTGAGACTGATCCCGATCGTGCGCTTGAGGATATCGCGGTAGACGGCGCGTCCCGGGTCGACGGCGCCGATGGTCCCGTCGGGCTTCGATTCGAGATCGAGCGTGTTGAGCAGATAGAAGCTGGTGATCGGACTGCCGGCGCGCTTGATCGCGGTCCAGGTATCGATATCCGACCAGATCGGATCTATCGCGATGATCTGATCCTTATAGGGAGGTGCGCTCAGCACCTTGGCCTTGCGGGCGCTAGTGATGACCTTGCTGCGGATGCCGGCAATCTCATAGTTCATGCGCTTGCCGATCAGCGCGGAAGTCTTGGCCTGCTCGGAACCACGGAAATCCCCAGCAAGTGCTGCATAGACCGCTTCAGACGGCAATTCCTTTCCGTCCCAGTCAGCAAGCAGCGCCGTCGTCTGCGGCAGATTGTTGCTGATGTCAGGGTCATAGATTGCGTTCTTGAGCATGAGAACGATCGGGATGACGAAGGAGATGAAGACGAAGAGAAAGAGCGGCGCCACAAGCATGAGGGCGCGCAGCTTCCCCCGCCGCTCAGCCACTTTCAGTTGCAATTTGAGTTGGCGGGCGTTGGGAATAATAGCTTCCGCGTGAGCCATCAGCGTTCCTGCGGCAAATTGCGGCGCGGGGAGCGAGCTACCCTCGCCCCCGCACACGTTTGATTGCCAAGCTTACTTCGTAAGCCAGCTGTTGAAGCGCTCACGCAATTGATCGCCATTGTCGGCCCAGAATTGCGGGTCGACGACCAGTGCGGTCTTCATATTGGCGTCAGCCGTCGGCAGATGCGGCAGGATTTCCGGATCGACGTTCGGAATGGCATCCTTGTTGGCCGGACCATAGGAAATATAGTGCGTCTGATCGGCTTGGTGCTTGGGATCGGACGCAAAGGCGACAAAGCGATAAGCAGCATCGACCTTGGCGCCACCCTTGGGTATCGCCCACCAATCCCAGTCGAGGCCCTGCTGGTCCCACATGATCGCGAAGGGCTTCTTGTCCTTCACCACGGCATTGTAGATGCGGCCGTTCCAGGCGGAGGTCATCACAACCTGGCCGTCAGCAAGCATTTGCGGTGGCTGAGCGCCGGCTTCCCACCACACCACGTCCTTCTTGATCGTATCGAGCTTCTTGAAGGCGCGATCGACGCCTTCCGGCGTCGCCAGCACCTTGTAAACATCAGCTTGCGGGACACCGTCGGCGATGAGCGCCCATTCGAGATTGACGAAGGGGTTCTTCTGCAGGCCGCGCTTGCCGGGGAATTTCTTCAGATCGAACACATCGGCAATCGTCTTGGGTCCATCCGGCATCTTGGACGTGTCATAGGCAATGACCGTCGCATAGACGATGGTCGGCACGGCGCAATCCTGCAGGTCGCCACCGATGAATTTCGATCGATCGAGGCCGAGCTTGCTCCAATCGATGGTTTCGAGAACGCCTTCGGCGCAGGCGGCGAGTGCCGTCTGCGTATCGACGTCAACGACGTCCCACGTCACCGCCTTCGATTCGACCATGGCGCGAAGCTTGGCGATCTCGCCGTTATATTCTTCTTCGGTGACCTTGTTGCCCTCCTTCATGAAAGGCTCGAAATAGGCCTTGCGCTGACTTTCCTGGTAGGCACCGCCCCAGGACGTGATCGTCAGTTCATCCCCGGCTAATGCCGGCTTGATCGGCAATGCGGCAACAGCCAGTGCCGTTCCGGCCAGAATGGCCAGAGCGAATTTAGATAGAATCTTCATCTATTTACTCCCAAGTTTCGTTCCCACCCTTGAACAAGCCAAATGGCCGATCCCATCGGTCTCTTATGCTCCCGTGAGAATTTCTTCATTCCTCCGGACTTTTTGGCTCATTCTTGCTACGCTCATTACATATACTTGCAGCACAAAGGTCAATCGGGATTCGTGCCCCATTGTGCCAAAAGAAGAAAAAGGGACAGCGCCGACGCCCTTCGGTTGCGGCCGCCGCCTCCGCAACTCTTCCCCGGGACCGCGGTCCTCGGGTTGATCTGGGTTCATCTCGGAACCTTCGCCAGCCGGCCTTGTTGACCTCCGTCACTAATGGAGGAACGGATGCTTAGCCCAATACCGCCATCCCTGGATGCGCGCGCAGCGGTTTTGATGCTTCCCAATGCCATGGAGATCGTTGCTGCCGAAAGGCTGAAGCAGCACGAGAAAATTATTCGCCTGCGCGCCTTGCGAGAGGAAGCGGCGGCTGCTGGGCGAGTGCGGGGCGAAAAGAGCGAGCCGTCCTAATTCGAAATAAATGAAGCACCCCGTCAGATCTCAAGCTCACTTAAAGTGACGGATGAGCGTTTTCATGCTGGCTCGGGGGTGTCCCTTTTGCATTGCCCGCGCTCGATTAAATCATCCTGTACTTTGAGAAGCTGCAAATTAAAGTTTCACCGGATGGCGTCTTAGAGCCTCGTTACCCATTCCTCTCAATCGGCGCTGTGGAAGTCCCATACAGTTAGTCTGCTTGTCTTGTCTCGGGACCCGGCCCCGCCATTGACGCCAAGGAAAAATTCGTGGGAGATTGCCCCTGCATAGAAGCACAGGCGACATTCCCAACCGGCTTGGTGTCCCCTGCCGCAGCGCAGCTCCCTGATCTGGCGGACACCGAAGAGCCATTATCAACACAAAATGAGGGATAGCGTTCCCGCTATCCCCCTGATTTTACTGAAGCGTTTATCTCGACTTTTAGCGCTTCGAGAACTGGAACGAACGGCGGGCCTTGGCGCGACCGTACTTCTTGCGCTCGACCGCACGCGGGTCGCGCGTGAGGAAGCCATTCTTCTTGAGGATGGCGCGAAGTTCGGGCTCGAAATTAGTCAAAGCGCGGGCGAGACCATGACGCACGGCACCAGCCTGGCCGGAAAGACCGCCGCCCACAACTGTGCAGTCGACATCGACCTGGTCGCGGCGAAGTGCTGTGACCATCGGCTGCTGGACGAGCATCTGGAGCACGGGCCTTGCGAAGTAGATATTGATCGCCTTGCCATTGACAGTGATCTTGCCGGCGCCACGCTTGACCCAGACGCGGGCAATGGCGTTCTTGCGGCGGCCGGTGGCATAGGCGCGACCTTTGGCGTCGAGCTTTGGCTTAGGCGGTGCAGTTGCAGCCTGTGCCTGGATGGCGGCGGTGCCAAGAGCTTCGCCCAGATTTGATAGAGTTGTCGGTTCAGCCATGATCTCAGCCTCTCAGCGTGTTCTTGGGGTTGAGCGAAGCAATATCGAGCTTTTGCGGGCTCTGGGCCTCGTGCGGGTGCGCCTCGCCCTTGTAGATGCGCAGATTGGACATCTGCTGGCGCTTGAGAGGACCACCAGGAAGCATGCGCTTGACCGCTGCTTCGAGGACGCGATCGGGGAACTTGCCGTCGAGGATCTTCTCGGCCTTGCGCTCCTTGATGCCGCCGGGGAAGCCCGTATGCCAGTAATAGGTCTTGTCCTTGCGCTTGTTGCCGGTGAGCACGACTTTCTCGGCATTGATGACGATGATATTGTCACCGCAGTCCATGTGGGGCGTGAAGGTCGGCTTGTGCTTACCGCGCAAACGGTTGGCGATGATCGTGGCGAGACGCCCGACAATCAGCCCGTTCGCATCGATGAGCACCCATTTTTTCTCGATTTCCTTGGCTTTCGCCGAATAGGTCTTCATTTGAGTGTTCCAATGCCTGTTCAGATGCCGCGCAAATACAGATGTAAGCCGGCGAGGTCAAGAAAAACCTTATATTTCAGTGGGATTCTTTGTGTGGTACCATGATACCCGAAAGTGTTGTTTTGCTGCCACAGTTTAAGCTTCTCATGCGCCACCCCTTTTCGTAACTGCCTGTATTTCATAAGGTTCAGGCCAGAGGGCGTCTGATGGTTCGTTTCGCTGCTTTTTTGGTCTTTGCCGGTTTTCTGGCCATTGGCCCCGTTTTGGCTCAAACGGCTGCCAAGGATCAGACCCAGCTGCCGCAGAGCGAGGAAACGGGCGAACAACCCAAGCCCCAGCCGCCGGTTGCTGCAGAACAGCCTCCCACCGTGCCGCCGCCTGCCGCCCAGGAACAGACTCCCGCCTCGCCACCCGCTGCGGAGGGCGGCGAGGACCTGACCCAGCCCCCTCCTCCCGATTCGAACCAGGGAACCGACACGGAAGAAACATCGCCCGACGATCTGAGCTTCGGCGAGATTCCCGATGTCACCGTCATCGAACTCACCGACGACATTGCCAGGCGATCGGTCGACGCGCTCGCCATGGTGCGCGACAAGTACAAGGACGCCAATCTGGAGAACTATGAAAGCTGGCAGGACTTCGTCGACAAGACCGAAGCTGGAAAACGCTTCGAAGCCGATATCAAGGCGGCCGGTTTCGCCACGGTCGATGAATGGAATATCGCGGTGACCAGCGTCAGTTTCGCTTATTCGGCCCTCACCGACAATCTAGCCGACGATCTCGCCAGCCAGATCGCCGATATCGAAAAGGACACGACGCTGGCCCAGGATTTGAAGGATCGCATGATCAAGGGTCTCAAGGCCATGATCCCGTCGGAAAACAACAAGAGGATCGTGCAGAAGTTGATCGACGATCCGGCCTATACCGAAAAGCTCAAGCTCCTCGCTGAAGAAGGCGAATGAACGAGATCCTTCAGCGCCAGCAATATCAGGGCATATTGCGGCTGACGCTCAACGACCCCCTGACCCGCAACAGTCTCAGTGACGCGATGCTGGCCGCGCTCGCCATCGCTCTCGATGAGGCAAGGCAGAATGATCAGGTGCGCGTCGTCGTGATCGCGGCCGAAGGACCAGCCTTTTGTTCCGGCCATAATCTCAAGGAAATCACGGCGCATCGGCAAGACGAGGATCAAGGCAAGGCTTATTTCTCTAGGCTGATGGCGCATTGCTCGGCACTCATGCAGGCGATCGTGCATCATCCCAAGCCGGTGATTGCCGAGGTCCAGGCGGTCGCAAGCGCGGCGGGCTGCCAGCTGGTCGCCAGTTGCGATCTGGCGCTCGCTTCCGAACAAGCGCGCTTCGCCACGCCCGGTGTCAATATTGGCCTGTTCTGTTCGACGCCGATGGTCGCCCTGTCGCGCAACGTGTCGCGCAAGCATGCCATGGAGATGCTGCTCACCGGCGACATGATCAGCGCCGCGCAGGCCGAACGCATCGGCCTCATCAACCGCGTGGTGGCAACCCAGCTCCTGAGGTCCAGTGTCGATGACATCGCCGCCAGGATCGCCGGCAAATCCAAAGCCGTGACAAAGATCGGCAAAGAGGCCTTCTATCGCCAGATCGACATGCCGCTCGCCGATGCCTATGATTATGCCGCGCATGTGATGGTCGAGAATCTGCTCATAGAGGACTCGAAGCAAGGCATCGGCGCCTTTATCGACAAACGCCCGCCCAAATGGGAAGATCGCTGAAATCCATATTATGAACCACGAAAATTATTCCGCGGATTATATCCGCGACATCCTGCGCAGCGTCAAAACCATCGCTCTCATCGGCGCCTCCAGCAATGAGGTGCGCCCCTCCTACTTCGTCCTCAAATATCTGCTCGACAAGGGTTACGACGTGACGCCGGTAAATCCGGGGCTTGCCGGGCAGGATATCCTCGGGCGAAGGGTCTATGCCACGCTCAAGGACATTCCTCACGCCGTCGACATGGTCGACATATTCCGCAGCTCATCGGCCGCAGCCGCCATCATCGATGAAGCGCTCAGCCTTCCGGTCCTGCCCAAAGTCATCTGGATGCAGCTCAATGTGCGCAACGACGAAGCCGCAGCGCGCGCCGAAGCTCTTGGCATCAAGGTGGTGATGAACCGATGTCCGAAGATGGAATATGGCAAGCTCTCGGGCGAATGGGGCTGGGTCGGCGGGAATTCCGGCCTGATCTCGTCGCGCCGGCCGCGCTTGCATGAAAGCGGCAAAGTGCAGAGCCTCGGTCTTGGGCTCAAGCGCTAGAGCATGAATCCCCCCTCTCTGAGCACCCTCATGCTCCGAGGTGACGGGTGAGTTTGGATTCTAACGATCCAAAGTCATCGTGATCCAGGCAACGCCTTCTCCCCGTCCGAAGCGGGAGCACCCCGGCGGGGAGAAGCAACCTGCGGCCGATCAGCCTTTTACAAACTTGCCGTTCTTGATCGACACCTTCTCGACGCTTGCGTCGAATTTCGACTTGAGCGCGCCCATGCGCACTTCGCAGCCCTTGCTGCAATCATAGGTGCCGGTGGCATTGCCCTTGAGCACGACCTTCTCGCCCTTGCCGCCTTCAGGCGTCAGCATGAAGGTGTGGGTGGTCTTGTCGGTATTGGTGACGGTGAGGGCGCTGGCCGAGGTGATCGAGGCCGCCAAAGCGAGGCCGGTCAAAGCGAGGATACGAATATTCATGGCAGATCTCCTTTACAATAAATTGACGATGTGGTGACGATCAGGCAGCGGTGAACTTGCCGCCTTTGATCATGATCTTGTGGATCTTGGCGTCATAATGCGCCTTCTCGGCGCCGAGCCTGAACTCGCAGCCCTTGGCGCAATTGTAACTGGCCGAGCGGCTCGCCTTGATGATCAATTTATGGACCTTGCCGCCCTGCGGCGTAACCATGACGGCGTGGCTCGTCTTGTCGGCGTTGACGACAGTCAGGGCGTTCGCGGATGTGACGGTTGCCGCAAGCGCAAGCGCGGCCGCAATGAGAATATGAGTCCCCATGGGAGTTCTCCAAAGATTTCGGTTGATGATGGGTTGCGGCAGGCGCCGGCGGTGGAAAGCGGGCTTACCTATCGCATAATTAGATCAGATGGCTTTCTCAATGAGCCACTGTCCCGCAGACGGTTTTGGGCGCCGCCTGCGTCTTGAAGATCCTGTTGTTACCTCAAAATAGACGTCCGATTCTTCAACCGGATGGTGAAAAAGTAATGCCGTTCTCAGGGGCTCACCAGTTAAATCGAGGTAATGCTTAGAGCGTTTTCATCCCATGTTTTGCTCGATTTTGGCCGCATCGAAGCGCTCCGGAGCGAGGCGTTGTGAGTGCCGCATCGGTAGGCTAGTTTGGCCCGCGAGGCGCTTCACAGGAGAACATGATGACCGACAAGACACCGGGCTTCGACACGCTTGCCATCCATGCGGGAGCCCAGCCCCGCGGCTGATCTCTTCGCGCTCAGGACCTTCGGCAATATCTATACGCGGATCATGAATCCGACGCAGGCCGTGCTCGAATCGAAGGTGGCGGCACTTGAAGGCGGCACCGCTGCACTTGCCGTCGCTTCCGGCCATGCAGCGCAAATGATCATCTTCCATGCCATGATGCAGCCTGGCGATGAATTCGTGGCGGTACGCCAGCTCTATGGCGGCTCGATCAACCAGTTCAGCCACTCATTCAAGTCATTCGGCTGGCATGTGGTATGGGCCGATGCCGACAACATGGCGTCGATCGAGAAGGCGCTGTCGCCGAAGACCAAGGCCATCTTCATCGAATCGATCGCCAATCCGGGTGGCCTCATCACCGACATCGCGGCGGTCGCCAGGATCGCCCAAAAGGCCGGAGTTCCGCTGATCGTCGACAATACGCTGGCGACGCCCTATCTGTGCAAGCCGTTCGATCACGGCGCCAATATCATCGTGCATTCGCTGACCAAATTCATGGGCGGCCACGGCAATTCGATGGGCGGCGTCATCGTCGATGGCGGCAACTTCGACTGGACGAAGAGCGGGCGCTATCCGCTTCTGACCGAGCCCAATGATTCCTATCACGGGATCAGATTTCACGAGACGTTCGGCAATATCGCCTTCGCCATTGCTTGCCGCGTCCTGGGCCTGCGCGATCTGGGCCCCGCCATAGCACCGCTCAATTCCTTCCTCATCCTCACCGGCATGGAGACATTGTCGCTGCGCATGCGCAAGCATTGCGACAACACGCTCACGGTCGCCAAATGGCTGAGCACGCATCCGAAAGTCTCATGGGTCAGTTATGCCGGGCTCGAGGGTCACAAGCATCACGCGCTCGCCAAGAAATACTGTCCGAAGGGTGCCGGCTCAGTGTTCACTTTCGGTCTGAAGGGCGGCTATGAGGCGGGAGTAAAGGCAGTTTCCAACGTCAGGCTCCTGTCCCACCTCGCCAATCTCGGCGACACGCGCTCGCTCA
>VAZZ01000511.1 GCA_005884715.1 Alphaproteobacteria bacterium
CAGAGCTGCAATGAGGGGGACGCACCTAAGAGTGTTCATGACCTGAACCTCCGTATCTGAGAGTCCCGTCCCACGCTTACGCAGGGGCAGTATAGGTCCGAGATTGTGACTTTTGAACGGCGCGCATCTGCAACAGATTGATACAATTTAACCGGAAATTTCGCGAAATTGGAGAATCATCCGGCGCTCTCCCATCACCCGTCATTCCGGCGAAAGCCGGGACCCCCTGAATAAGCGCAAGTGGGCG
>VAZZ01000512.1:0-316 GCA_005884715.1 Alphaproteobacteria bacterium
GCGCTGCCCGGAGCATAAGAATTTAATGGGTCCGACTTTCGCCGGGATGACGAATTGTGAGAGAGCGCGAAACCTTCATTGATCAATTGAGTGAGTATTCCGCAGTCCGGCACACTGATAACTGTTGCAGGCGAACCCCACCACCCGTCACCCCGGCGAAAGTGACGGACATGAAACACAGCGGCAGTACCCCATAATCCGTCACCCCGGCGAAACGAAAGCCGGGGTCCATTAAATTCCTTCACCGCGGCCAGTGCCCGCCCTGCTTGCGCCGGCTACAAGATCAGAGAGCTGAGGAGAACGCTCCGATCAACCG
>VAZZ01000512.1:443-2091 GCA_005884715.1 Alphaproteobacteria bacterium
TATTCCGTCCATGGACACGAAAGACATGCTTTCTCTGGCATTTGCGGCGGTCGCCCTAGTGGGCGCAGCTGGCGGCGTTGCAAGTCGACTTCTTCTCAAAAAAGGCCTGGGCGTGCAATTCATCCGCTACACGGCCCTTTCGGTAGCACTGCCCATCGCGGCGGCTCTGGTGTTTCAAGGCATGCCTGTTGCGGCGGTGATCGCCGCAGCACTGGGCGCGTTGGGCTACGCCTTTGCTGACAGAGACAAAAAACGCCAGCGCCCCTGAAGCGGCCCTCGAAGCGTCCCCTAGGATAGAGCGACATTGTTGCAGCACACCCTTCGAGGCTCTCCCGGCTCAAGGCCAGGTCGCACCTCAGAGGGTGGAGAGCATCGGATGGCGCAAAACTTTGGCCGGCCGCTTACCAATCCGTAAGATTGCGGACAGAAGGGCGAAAACCAGCTTCGGGTAGTTGTTGATGCCGGAGACGGAGTCCTCCGGCTTCACAATCCCCCGGCATTCAGGAGAGAACCCCATGAACAGGATCGTATTGAGGACCGTATTTGTTTTGCTTGCGGGCGCAGGTGCTGCTGCGGCCGCCAATGCCGCCACCGTGCCCTGCGAGAATGTTCTCAAGCAGCTGCGCGATGCCGAAAAGACGGCAGCGCTTGGCGATGCCGACAAGGCGAAAGTGGCGGAGCTCGAAAACAAGGGAATCGAGCGTTGCAACGCGGACGATGACAAGCGTGCCGATACATTCTTCGAGGATGCCCTCAAGATCGTCGCGAAAAAGTAACGGACATATCGACTGCAAGGAGGCATTTGCATGCAACCGGAATTGGCCATTGGTGTAAGGGAAGTCGCAAATCGTGTTCCACAGGTCACCGCGGATTTCTGGCTGGTCAAGCTGCTCGCCGTGACCATGGGAGAAACAGCCGCCGACTATCTGGCGGTCAATCTCGGCCTCGGCCTGGCCACCACGTCATGGATCATGAGCGCAATCCTCGTAGTCTTCATATTCCTTCAGTTTCGCCAGAAGCGCTACGTGCCCTGGCCCTATTGGACTGCGGTCGTGATGATCAGCGTTGTCGGCACGCTGATCACGGACAACCTGGTCGATAATCTGGGTGTGCCGCTCGAGACGACCACGGTCTTCTTCACCGTGGCGCTCGCGCTCACCTTTGCAGTCTGGTATTGGTCCGAGCGGACACTCTCCATCCATACCGTCGTCACCACGCGCCGGGAAATCTTCTACTGGCTGGCCATTCTGTTCACTTTTTCCCTGGGCACTGCGGTCGGCGATCTTGTCGCGGAGAAATTCGAGCTCGGCTATCTGGCGACGGGCGTGCTTTTCCTCGGCATTATCGTGGCTTTCTGCATCGCCTATCTGCTGAAGGCCAATGCGGTCCTGACCTTCTGGTTTGCCTACATCTTCACGCGCCCGCTGGGGGCCTCCTTTGGCGATCTCTTGTCGCAGCCGCCCGAATATGGCGGCTTGGGCTTTGGCACCATAATCACCAGCGTGCTTTTCCTCGGCTGCATCATCGCTACGGTCGCATTCATGACAGTCAGGCGTCGCGGCCAGGAATTTGCGGCCGTAGCTCTGCCTTCGCGATGATGTATCCCGGCTCGTCAGTCAGCCTGAGCGACAATTGTAAGAAATTGTCG